>CAJXGP010000395.1 GCA_913053915.1 uncultured Ignavibacteriales bacterium
ACAATTCCTATAGAATCATCTTTAAATTTATTGTATTTATTTTCCATATAAAAATATAGCTTTAAGAATATAAAAGAATATAGAGCCTTTGAAATATATCATTATATAGAACTAATACTAACTCTATTACAATATTATTTTAATTTTAAACATATTTTCATCTGAATTAGTATCGGAATTAGAATCTTTTTTCAATTCAATAGTAGGATGATGCAGGATTTTGTTAATTATTCTTTTAGTGATAATTTCTAATTTTTCACGGTCATCCATAGTAAATTTGTTAATATTCTTATTTACCTCTTCAGATCTTATTGCTTCGAAAAAGTCCCTTAAATCCTTAATAGTCGGCGAAGCTTCTAAAGAATTATACCAGTTAATAAAAGTTTCGACTTCTTCGTCAATTATGTTTTCAACCTTTGGTATTTCTTCCTTTCTATGGACAAGATTTTGTTGAACAATAATATTGAGCGAATCGATATCATGATAAAAAACATAGTCTATCTCTTTTGAGCCGGGATCAATATCTCTAGGAACGGCGATATCCATAAGCGCCATTGTGGAATAATTTCTTTTTTTCATAGCCGTAATAATATTTTGTTTGGAAAGAATAAGATTATCCGCACCGGTAGCACTTAAAACAATATCATATTCGTATAAATATTCTCTAAAATCGGCAAAGGGAATTATTTTAGCATGAAGAAATTCGGCTAGTTTTTCAGCGCGTTCGATAGTCCTGTTGGTAATTGCCAATCTTCCGATTCCTTTTTCCCTCAAATGTTTTGCAGCAATTCCGGCTGTTTCACCTGCACCGATAATCAAAGCGGCTTTTCTACTTAAATTAGAAAATATTTTTTCGATTAATTGAACGGCAGCATAACCGACCGTTACAGCTCCTTCGCTTATTTCAGTTTCCGTAATAGCTCTTTTGCCTGCCCGGATTGTCGTATCAAAAAGACGTTTCATTAAAAAGCCTGTGAACTTAATATTTTCGGAAACTAACAAAGCATCTTTAACCTGTTTAAAGATTTGATTATCTCCGGTAAGCATAGAATCAATACCGGAGGCAACCCTGAACAAATGCTCCACAGCGTTTCGATCATAAAAATTTTGAAAATGTTCGGGCATAATTCCTTCGAATGATTTATATTGTATTAAAGCATTTTGCAGATCGGAAAAAGTTGTTTTGCCATTGATTGGAATACCATAAACTTCGGTACGATTACAAGTAGAGAGAACAAGCCCTTCGAAAAGCAAGTTAGCCTTAACTTTAGATATAAATTGCTTTACTTCATCACCGTTTAAATGAAGTCCTTCCCTCAATTCGATGGGAGCCGTTCTATGATTTATTGAAACTGCTAATAGATTCATGAATTTTAATAAAAAGAATGAAAACTCTTGGCCAAAAAACTTGTTAATATTGTTGACATAATTGCAATAAGAAAACCGATAATTGAAAGCATTATTACCTTTTTACCCTGCAATTTACCTAAAATTTTACTGGTAATGCCAATACCGTAAAGAATCCAAACCGTTGCTGTACCTACTATTCTAGGATCTGTATAGGAGAAATTTGGAAAAGCTTTAGGTAACCAAATAATACCGACTATAATTGCAACAGTAAGCAAAATAAAACCTATTACGGCAGAATAAAAGCTCAGTTTTTCTAGTACATCTAGACTAGGCAACCGGTCGAATAAAAGTCCGAATTTATTGAGTTTTATATCTTTGTAAAGTATTAAATAAAGTAAACCGTATACGGCTGCTATGGCTATGGCAGAATATCCCAGCAAAGCACTAAAAACATGAATGCCTAAAAGATGACTTCTCAAAACTTCTTTTACTTGGAACAAATCTTTTATATAAAGCGATGAAATAACTTGAAATATAATTGAGATAATTATTATAAAAGGACCCGTACCTCTTATATCCGTTATCAGTTCGAGTATAAAATATGAAAAGCTTATTGCAAACGCCAGTAACGTAAAAATTTCAAAGACATTCGTAATTGGGGGATGATCAAATTCTATAGTACGCAATAATAAATAGAATAAGTGAAAAAGTAATGTTAGAAATAGAGACAATCTTTTTAAATTGGCAAATCTTTTCCCCCCCTTCATAAAATCATAACCGTAAAAAATGAATGTTATGATATATAAAAATGGAAGAAGAATATTGGAGAAATCAATTACCGCTTTCATAAATAACCTTTATATGACTTCAGAGGTAAATTTACGCAATTAATTGTTTTTGTTCAAGTGATTAATGACTAACCGGTCAGTCAAAATTGTATTTACTTACAACCCAAATTGAACAATTTCAATGTAAACTTAATAAAAAAATGTCATTGCAAGAACTCATAGGGTTCATGCCTACCAACGATTGTTACGTCGCTTGCGCTCCTCACAATGACAATCAATAATCGTTCAATTTAGATTACAATATATTCCTGGAAATAATTTAACTGAATTATACCGGAGACATATTTGTAAGGTCATTTTCAAGTTTTCTAATTGTAAATATGAACGGGAATCAAATAAGAACTCCACAAATTCAATTTGGTTTAATTCCTATTGTCGTAAATAATTTTCTTAATTAACTTTTGTTTGTTAACCTTTTCTGAAGTTAATATTATTGTGTTATAAAGCATTTTTTTAACAATATCAACTTTAGTCTTAGATGAAGAGTGTAATTCGGCAATTAAATCACCTTTTTTCACATAATCACCTATTTTAACTTTAAAAATAATACCTGCTTTAGGATCAATTTTATCTTCCTTGGTTTTTCGCCCTGCTCCTAGCTCCAGAGCGCAAATACCGACAGTATAATTATCTATTTTCTTAACAAATCCGCCATTTTTAAAATAAATCTTTTCGATTACTTTTGACTTTGGATATTTATCGGGATGTAAAATAACATTAACATTTCCTTTTTGCATTTTCACAATTTCTACAAATTTTTCGAAAGCCTGCCCATTCTTAATAAGCTCACTTGATATTTCAATTCCTTCTTCAATAGAAGAAGCTTTCTTCCCCAAATAGATCATAGCACCGGACAAAGCTAAACTTAGCTCACGCAAATCACCTGTTGCTTCACCTTGCAGCACTTTAATCGATTCATAAACCTCAAGCCAATTTCCTATGAAATTTCCTAACGGTTGATTCATATCGGTGATAAATGCAATCACATTTTTATTGAAAGCTTTTGCCGTATTAATCAAGGAATTAGCAAGATTTTCCGCATCACTAATCTTTTTCATAAAAGCACCGCTGCCCGTTTTAACATCGAGTATTAAACCATCTATTCCTTCGGCTAATTTCTTACTCATAATGCTTGCCGTA
>CAJXGP010000396.1 GCA_913053915.1 uncultured Ignavibacteriales bacterium
TGTTATTAAAGACTTTAGAAATTATAAATGGATGACTTATTTTATTCCACTCCCTAAACTGCAAATAGGGAATTAAAGCAATTAGAAATTAGGTCAATTTTAGTTCTCCTCTGATAATGACGATTGGGTCTATCCGGTATTATATGTCCTTTAACTTGTAATACCAGCTCTTGGTGATAAAACTAAAGCCAACAACGGGTTTGACGCTAGGCATACTGTTTTCAGCCCGATATTACTACCCTTAACGAGATATTGATATTCTGCTCCTGAATTTTTGAGGGTAAAAAAATAGATAAGAATCTTACATTAAAAAGTATTAAATTAATAAATTATATTTAATTAAGAGAGGAAAATTATGTAAATTTGTTTATTTGAAGGAATTTATTATGGCAAATTACAACCTCTCATTTTCTCACAACCGACCTATTGTGGGATTTTCGTCAAATATTTTTGAGACTGAATTTCCGGCAAAATACATTCCATCATTTTCTTGGGACGGTTCGGAATCTGTTACTACTTAATATCTTGAACGAAGCATTAAAACCACTAAAAGGGTTAGAAAATGTAGAAACAGAGAGATGCATAAGGTTGAGGAGAAATTGTTTAGAAAAATTTTTGATTTAACAAAGGAAGAAGAAAGGTTATCCTTATTGATTATGACACAAGTTGAAGAACATAAGATAAATGATTTATATTCCGGTGTTAGGGGTTTAGCCGTTAAGATACTAAATAGAGTTGAAAGAACCGATGCTTACCTAGAAAGATTATTAGATAATGAAATGAGAAATTCAGAACTCAATGGACATGATAAGGCACTGCTGTACGAAATTGTCCACGGCGTTATTAGATGGATGGGAAGGTTGGATTGGGTGCTCAATGGTTTTTATAAAGGACAATTCTCAAAGGCTATTCCCAACCTTAAAAACGGATTAAGGGTTGCTCTATATCAAATTCTATTTTTAGATAGGGTTCCCGATTACGCAGCCGTTGACGAAGCCGTTGAGTTTGTAAAAAAATTACAAGGACAAAAACCTGCCAATCTTACTAATGCAATCTTAAGAAATATCGTCCGTAGCAAAAATGCTATAAGATTTCCTGATTCTGAGGAAGACCTAATTGGCTACCTTAGCGCTTATTATTCCCATCCATCTTGGATGATTAAAAGATACCTCGAAAGATTCGGAAGAACGGAAACGGAAAAATTATTAGCCGCTAACAATGATAAGCCGTATTTAACTCTTAAAGTTAATGCGTTAAAAACCAATCCGGATGAATTCAAAAATTTACTTCATTCAGTTAATCTCCGGTTTAAACAGGGTAAATATCTCCCGGAATTTTTCCAATTACAAAATTTGACCAATATTACTGCTTGGGAATATTATGGAAAGGGTTATTTTAATATACAAGATGAAAGCGCCGGTTTGGCTTGCCGGTTATTAAATGTTGCATCCGGTATGAGAGTGTTGGATTTATGTGCTGCACCTGGCGGTAAGTCTGCCTGCCTTGCCGGGCTTATGCACAATCAAGGAGAAATTGTTGCTCTCGACAGGTATGAGAGTCGATTAAAAATATTAAGAAAAAATATGGAAAGACTTGGAATTACCTCCGTAAAAACAATTGAAATAAATGCTATCGACTATTTGGATTCGGAGTTTGACCGGGTACTTGCAGATGTACCTTGTTCCGGTTCGGGAACTTTATCGAAGAAACCGGATATTAAATGGAAAAAAGACTTATTCGATATAAGAAAAATGAATGAATTGCAGTATAATTTACTGCTTAAAGCCGGATCACTCGTTAAATTAAATGGATATGTAGTTTACAGTACCTGTTCTATTGAACCGGAGGAAAATATTGAAATTGTTAAAAAATTTCTGAATGAATATCCTGATTTCAAATTTGTTAGCGCCAGTGGAGATTTCCCTGATGAATTACTCGATAAAGATGGCTGTATTCAAACTTTGCCGCATATACATCAAACCGACGGGGCTTTTGCAGCTAAATTAATTCGCATAGCTTAGTTCGTCGGTATATTTTCGGATAAAAAATTTTCCTTGTTTGCCGTAATCTTCCTAAGACCTTGGAAAATATATGTATATAGCTTTTGTGATACTACCAAAATATTTGTACGCTAATAATTTTAGCATATTTCAACATACTTTAGATGAACTATTTAAAAACTGAAATTTCTTCTTGAAAGTAGCTTTTTTAATTAGCTGAAGTTATTGCTAATATCTTTTATATTTAAATATTAAAAATTTTCAATTTAAATATGCTTGAAAAATTCGCAGAAGAACTAAAAACAGCTCGTCAAAATAGCCAGATTACCCTCCAACAGATTGCGGGGAAAACGAGGATTGATTTAAAATTTCTTGAATATATAGAAAAAGGCAATTTTACGTTTTTACCGGAATTGTATATTAAAGCATTTATCACGGAATATGCAAGAATAGTGGGATTAGATGAAAAATTAACTATTGAAAAATATGAGGCTGCAAAACAAGGAAAACCCTACGAAAAAAAAGAAACTACCGGAAATAAATCCGACGATAAAATTGAAGCTGAACAATATGATGAAAATATAAAAGGTATCCCTGCATCAAAGGTATCCAATATTAAACCTAATTTAAATTTTAGGAGGCAGGGTAGTCTAATCAATGAAATATTTTCAGGCATGAATAAAAACATGAAAATAATTATCACAATATCTGCAGGTATAGTTTTACTTTTTGTGGTAATCTACTTCACATTTCTTAACAACAATTCCCAAATAATTGTCAGTGAGAAACCATACGAACAAGTTCTAAAAGAAAACAAACAACGGTTTGAGAAAGAAAAAGCTGTTGAATATAAAAAACCGTCCGGCGTTAATCAGGTAGACAGTCTTTCACTTTTAATGCATGCCAGCGATACTTCATGGGTCAAAATTATAATGGACGGTAAACATATAGAAGAGTTTACTCTTTATCCAAACACTAGGAAAAAATTAAAAGCATTAACCGGTTTTATTATGACAATAGGGAATTCAGGAGCAATGAGTTTTAGTTTGAATAAGAAGCCTTTAAATTTTAAGGGAAAAAACAAACGAGTTGAATATATTTCAATTGATAGTACGGGGCTGAAATATCTGAATTCACCACCTCAATTTAACAATTAACAAATGACTCAAGCTACTTATAAAAGAATTGAAGAATTGCGCGATTTGATCCGGGAACATGACTATAAATATTATGTTCTTGCCGAACCTTCTATCAATGATGAAAAATATGACATGCTGATGAAAGAATTGGAAAGGCTGGAAACGGAAAACCCACAATTAAT
>CAJXGP010000397.1 GCA_913053915.1 uncultured Ignavibacteriales bacterium
ATTGCTCCTCAAAAACTTGTATTTAAACACGACTGCAATGATTATGGTTTTTTTGAAAGTGGAGATAAAACGGATTTTACTTACGATGTTAGATATTATATCACTGTATGTGAAACTTGTGGAGATTTATCAATATACTATGCATCAGTAGAAATATTTGATGAAAAAGATTTCAATCAAGCAACATTAATTTATCCTTATCAAAAAATTAATCTTAATAAATTACCGGAAATTGTTCGCAAGTGTTATATAGAAGCTATCAGAGTAAAAAATAATGTGCCTAATGCTTTTGCAATGCTTATACGAAAAGCTTTAGAAGCAATTTGTTATGATAAAGGAATATTGAAAGGTAGTTTATATGAAAAGATCAATGAACTTTCAAAAAAGAATCTTATACCTGAAAATTTGTTGGATATGAGTGATATTATTAGATCAATCGGGAATATTGGAGCACACAATACAACCTTAGATGTAAAACCTGGTTTTGTAAATACTTTAGATGAATTTTTTATTTCCATTATTGAATACATTTACATTCAACCTGAAAAGATTACTGAAATACAAAAAAAGTTAAAAAATATTTAAAACAAAATATAACGTTATAAAGAATTCATCTCGAAGCCCCGTCCCGATAAAAAACATCTCAACAAAAAGCGTCGGGATAGATCGGGATAAACCGGAAGAGTTGATCTAAGCGCCTCATATACTACGTTCCGGCTGGCAGACGGAAAGCGGCACGCCGTGTAGTATTTGTAATTTCAATGGTGAATTTCAGGGTTGGTTTGTATTTCTTTTCTAAAAATCGAATAACAATATAAAAAGTTGTTTTTATCTATGGTTTTTCATCCCCACAGCTATTCAGAGCCAAATTTAATTTAATATAAAACAGAGAATTATGAAAACTCCCAAAAATAATTTTCTTGTTAAAAATCTGAATAAGAAAGACTTGACTTAGTTAGATTACTTCATTAAATTGTACATCTATAAGGCACACAATTACTTGGCTAAAAATGAAATTTTTTGATTGGAATGAAGATAAAAATAATTTATTAATGAAAACAAGAAATATATCTTTCGAAGAAATTGTTTTAGCAATATCAAATGATAAATTATTAGAAGTAATTGAACATTCAAACAAAGAAAAATATTCTAATCAAAAAATGTTTGTTGTTGAAATTAGAGATTATGCATACATCGTTCCATTTGTTGAAAATAAAGAAAAGTATTTCTTGAAAACAATCTATCCAAGTAGAGAAGCAACAAAAAAGTATTTAAATAAAGAGGTATAGAATGAAATATTTAGATAAAGAAGAAAAAGAATTGGTAGAATCTTATGAAAAAGGCGAATGGAAGCCTGTAAAAAATAAAAATCGAAAAGTTTATATCCAAGCAGCTAAAGAAAGTATGTCAAAAAATAAACGAATAAATATTCGTTTAACTTCAAAAGATTATTATGATATTCAAGTCAAAGCAGTTGAAGAAGGAATTCCCTATCAAACGTTAATTTCCAGCTTGATTCACAAATATAATAAAGGAAAATTAAAGTCCGCATAAATTAAACAGTATAACAACTTTTCCACCCGCGAAAACAGTACGGCTTTCCTACCAAAAAAACGGCGGACTCATAAATAAAAAATTGACGTATTAAGCTGCATCGCTGTTTTGGACGGACCCCGATAATTGGAGCAGACGGCTTATCGGCAACGCCGTTATATTACCGATGAATATTCTTAACACTTATGTAAAGTTTTAATATTGTATTGTACATAATATAGAGGTAGTTTATGAGTTTAGTTGTTGATACTTCTGTGATTATTTCTGTTATTACAAATGAAATACATAAAAAAAAGTTAATCGGAAAAACAAAAGGTGAAGAACTTATTGCTCCAATTTCACTTCATTGGGAAATTGCCAATGTCTTTTCTGCTATGTTTAAAAGAGATAGAATTTCTTTAGAACAAGCAAAAGAAGCTTTGAAATATTATTCCCAAATAAAAATAAGATTTGTTGAAATTGATTTGAACAAAGCCCTTGATATTGCATTTAACTATAACATTTATGCTTATGATGCTTACTTTATTGTTTCAGCAAAGCAATATAAAAGCAAACTTATCAGCTTAGATAAAGGACTTATTCATGTAGCTAAACAAAATAAAATTATTACTATTGAGGTTTAAGATGAATACTTACACATACAGCGAAGCAAGACAAAAACTATCTATGCTTTTAGATAGAGCAAAAAAAAGAAGGTAAAGTAATTATTAAAAGAAAAGATGGAACAGCTTTTGAGGTTAAAGCTATAACAGAAAACAAATCACCTTTAAATGTTAAAGGCATAAAACCGGATATAAAAGCAGATGAGATAATTAACTACATTGAGGATAGCAGAAGTGTTAGATACTTTGGTTAACATAACGTCATAAAAGATTCATACCGAATCCGTCGATAGCCGGGCTGTGAGGTATAATCCTGTGTTGTGAACTAAGCTTCGCCAAATTTATCCTCCTATGGCGGAAAGACGGCGGGCAGGTAATTAAAAAGTTGCCGGGTAATGCTTCGTCGCTGAATCTTTGACAATGGATTGCTTTTCATAAAACAATTTCTATTATTGTCGGAGTAATACTTTCCGATTTACGAAGTTTCTAATCTTTTAATAATCCCCATTTTACAGAAAGTTTATTTATTTGTGATTTTATATATGAACCGAAATTTACACTTCATACTAAATATCGATTTTGCTATTTTTAAATACCTTAAATAATTAGAGAATGCATTGATGTCAAATAAAAAATTGGCGGTTGTAGCTGTAAGTGGTGGGCTTGACAGTTGTGTTACCGCTGCAATTGCTGCCGAACGTTATGATTTAGCTTTTGCACACGTTAATTATGGGCAAAGAACTGAAAAACGCGAGCTTAATGCGTTTAATGATATTGCCTTATATTACAGAGTTGAAAAAAAAATGGTAATCGATTTAACTCATTTATCAAAAATAGGCGGTTCATCGTTAACCGATAAAAATATTGAAGTAAGTAAAGCAAATTTGAATAATATTAATATTCCAACATCGTATGTCCCTTTCAGAAATGCAAATATTCTCTCAGCTTGTGTAAGCATGGCTGAGGTGCTTAAAGCAAGCGCTATTTTTATCGGTGCCGTTTACGAGGATTCGTCAGGTTATCCTGATTGCCGTCCGAGTTTTTTTGAGGCTTTTGAAAAAATGGTTCTGCTCGGTACAAAACCTGAGACGGAAATTATAATGGCAACTCCTATAATTCATTTGTCCAAGTCGGAGATTGTGAAAAAGGGTATTGT
>CAJXGP010000398.1 GCA_913053915.1 uncultured Ignavibacteriales bacterium
ATCAATAAATGATGCTGTATTGTTGATCAAACAAAATCGGATTGTTGAGTGCAATAGTAAAGCTATTGAGATTTTTGGATCCATTCGTGAAAAAATACTCAAGCACCCCCTATATGAATTTTCACCGTCTACCCAGCCTGACGGGAAAAATTCTGAAGAAAAAATGTTAAAATTAATTTCGGAAACACTAAAAGGAATTCCGCAGTATTTTGAGTTGTTACTTCGCAAAGCTGATGGATCAACGTTCAATGCGGAAATCAGATTAAACAAAGTAGAATTCTCAGGAAGTCAATTTATTCAAACTATCATACGCGATATAACGGAATCCAAAAACACGCATGAAGCAATCAGACAATCTGGGAAAAATTTAGATTAGTGTGGGAAAATTCCAAAGACGGTATGAGACTCTCCGATAGAAACGGTATCGTAATAATGGTTAATAATGCCTATTGTCAAATGGTTGGTAAAAATAGAAATGAATTGGAAAATAAACCCTTGTCGGAAGTATATCATCCACTAAATAAAAACATAATTATTAACCATTATTTAAAAAGAGTTAAGAACGGTACAGTAATTCCTTACGGAGAATCGGAATTGAAATTGTGGAATGGAAAAGAAATTTGGTTCGGGGTTACTAATTCCTTTTTGCGCATAAATAATAATTCATTGTATATCCTTTCCGCATTCAGAGATATTTCCGAAAGGAAACATGCTGAATCTCAATTAAAAATGCTTGCACATGCAATCAAAAGTATTAGGGAATCAGTTATTATTGCTGATATTAACGCAAATATTAAGTTCGTAAATAAAGCATTTTTAAGAACGTATGGTTTCGAAGAGAAGGAAGTAATGGAACATAATGCATCTAAAATTCTCCTGTCCAAAACTCCTACCTCATTGATTGAAGAGATTTCTAGAAAAACTAAGGAGGGCGGTTGGCAAGGTGAATTATTAAATACGAAAAAGGATGGGACCACATTCCCGGTTTCCCTTTCTACTTCTTTAGTAGCAGATGAAAAAGGGCATCATATAGCTTATATGGGTGTAGCTACCGATATTACGTCCCTGAAAGAAGTAGAAGAAAAAAATAATATTACAATGTCTTTATTGCATGCTACTCTTGAATCAACTGCCGATGGTATCTTGGTCATTAACCGGGAAGGGACGGTTACCGGTTACAATCAACGGTTTATTAAAATGTGGCAAATACCGGTTCCGGTAATGAAGAGCATGAATGATAAGGAATTGTTAAAATATGTTGTAGATCAGTTAAAAGAACCCGTTAAATTCTTAGCGACAATCGAAGAATTATATAAAAAACCACGACAAGAGAGTATTGATACAATTGAACTTAAAGGGGGCAGAGTATTTAGAAGATATTCAATACCTCAAAAATTGGGAGATAAAATTGTTGGGCGTGTATGGAGTTTCAGTGATATAACGGAACCGGTACAATCGTTGAAAATAAGAGATGCATTGTTTAAAATATCGGAGGCAGTTTTCACTACTACAGATATTCAAACACACTATCAAAAAATTCACGAAGTTGTGAAAAGTTTAATGCCTGCCGATAACTTTTTTATTGCTTTATATGATGAAAAAACTAATTTAGTAAATTTCCCATATTTTGTTAATGAAAAAGATACATCACCCCATAGTAAAACACTTAGCAAAGGCTTAACTGAATATGTTATAACTAAAGGGGAAAGTTTATTAATCACTAAAGAGGAAGGTTTAAATCTTTATGAAAAAGGTGAAATCGAATCACCGAATGAACCGACTGCCGTTTGGCTGGGAATTGCACTTAAACATAACGGTAAAACTATTGGCGTAATGGCTGTGCAGGATTATGAAAATAAAAATACCTACGGTGAGACGGAAAAACAAATTTTAACTTTTGTATCGAAACAAGTAGCCCTTGCTATTGACAGGAAAAGGACTTCGGATGAATTATTAAAATATACGGAACAATTAAAGCTAAATAAAAAATTATTAGAAAAAAGAGCCGATGAGCTGGTTAAGTTAAATGAAAATTTAGAGCGTTCGGAAAAGAAATTAATTGAAATTAATTCCGCAAAAGATAAATTTTTTTCGATAATTGCACACGATTTACGTAGTCCTTTTCAACCCTTGCTAGGGTTATCGGAAATCATTGCGAATGAAAGAAATTCTTTGACTGAAGAAGAAATTGATCATTTAACTTATGAATTAAATCAAGTAATAAAACAGCAATATTCTCTTTTGGAAAATCTGCTCAACTGGGCAACCATGCAAACCGGGAAAATGAAATTCGAACTTATTAAAATTAATCTGTTTAGCTCAGTTGAAAACTCAATAAATATTTTAAATATTTATGCTCGGAAGAAAAACATCTCTGTCAAAAATCAAGTACCAACCGGGTTTTATGTAAAAGCAGATAAAAACAGTCTCAATTCGATATTTCAAAATCTACTGTATAATGCAATTAAATTTACGAATCCGGATGGTAAAGTTTTAGTCTCGGCATTTAAGAAGTCCTGTCAAGTGGAGATTGAAATAGCAGATGACGGAGTTGGTATGGATGAAGGTACCTTATTGAATATTTTTCAGATCGGTTCCCATTTCAGTACTAAAGGTACCGCCAACGAAAGAGGAACCGGTTTAGGTTTAGCTTTGTGTAAAGAATTAATAGAAAAACACGGCGGTACTATACAAATTGAAAGCAAAAGAGGTGAAGGGACAAAAATAAGATTTACCCTTCCATTGATTACTAATTAATTGCAGTATCTTTTAGCATTAAGCAATTATAATCATAAAATTAGAAGTAAAATTGCAAATTATTTTACAGCAACGGTTTTTATATTTACAAATTCCCCAATTATAAAGATAGTAAGTTTAATTGCTTCAACAAAAACAGAAAAAGGGTTAGAAATTAAATGTGAATGGCTCTATTCTAATTATAAAGTGTCTTTATAAAATATAAAAAACTTAAGTATTACCGTTGTCTTTAGATAACGACTTGCAAAAAGAGAAAAACCCAAAGATTTTTTTAGAAAGGATTATCCGTTGGCTAAAACCAACGAAAATATTATGGTTCTATGCTTAAATCAACCCATATTTAGAATAGAGCCATGTGAATTAGATTCAAATAAATATGCAAAAGGAAGAAAAATGACAGACTAGGAACTGAGAAGTTTATGTTTGCAGAAAAAAGAATTTCACGGCTAATGGGATTATATAATTAACCCAATCTGGACAAGCCGGAACCAAAAAAAGGATTTATATTGAAAAATTAACAGTACAAGTAAATTTTGAAGTATGAATGTATGT
>CAJXGP010000399.1 GCA_913053915.1 uncultured Ignavibacteriales bacterium
CTGAGAGGCAACAGCACATATTTGGTAGGGAAAGTTATACCCATGCTTCCCGAAAGTTTATCTAATAATATTTGTTCTCTTGTACCTGGGGAAGACAGGCTGACTTATTCGGTGATAATTGAAATAACTAAAAGAGGAAGAGTAATCGATTATCAGATTAGGAAAACAATTATAAACAGTAAGCGAAGATTTACTTATGAAGAAGTACAGGAGATAATTAATAAAAAAGTCGGCGATTTTCATGAGGATATTTTATGTCTTAATAAATTGGCACAAACTCTTCGGAGAAAAAGAATGAAGGAAGGAAGTATAGAATTCTCTACTCCGGAGGTAATTTTTCAGTTGGATAAAAATGGGAAACCTATAGGTGTTCATAAAAAAGAGGTTAAGCAGAGCAATATGCTTGTAGAAGAATTTATGCTGCTTGCCAATAAATTAGCTGCCGGGCATATCGGCAATCCTAAGAATGGTACGGCTAAGCCGTTTATTTACAGGGTACATGATTTACCTGATAATGAAAAGATTATTGAATTCTCTAAGTTTGTCAAATCTCTCGGTTACTCATTCGATCCTAATGCAACTTCAAAATCCAATCAATTTCAGAAGCTCATGATTCAGGTAAAAGGAAGCGAAGAGGAAACTTTGATTAATGAATTGGCGATAAGGTCTATGGCTAAAGCGGTTTATTCGGTAGACAATATCGGCCATTATGGACTAGGGTTTAAATATTATACTCATTTCACATCTCCGATTAGAAGATATGCCGATTTAATGGTTCATAGACTTCTGTATTCTTATATTGAATCTGACGGTAAAGTTTCTTATCCTATAAGTCGACTTGAGGATATTAGTGAACATATATCTGATTGTGAAAGGAATTCAGTAGAAACTGAGAGATTATCGGTTAAAATAAAACAAGCTGAATATCTTGAAGATCATCTCGGTGAAGAGTTTGAAGGTATAATTTCGGGAATTACGCATTTTGGAATTTTCATTAAAATTAATGATATACTTGCAGAAGGTTTAATCAGGCTTAGGGACTTGGAGGGAGATTATTATGTTTACGATGAGAAAAAATATTCGTTAATTGGTAAAGCAACCAAGAAAAAATTCCGGTTGGGTGATCATGTTAAAGTCAAATTGGTTAGAGTTGATATGGAAAAAAGGGAATTGGATTTTATAATCGTCAAAGAATAAATTTTTTATCAGAGTTATTTATGAAAAAATATATAACATACCTTATTTTAATTTTAACATTTACTACAATGTCTTTATATGCTCAGTTCGGTGAAAATAAAGTGCAATATAAAAATTTTAAGTGGTATTTTATTAAAACTGATCATTTCGATATCTATTTCAGTACACACGGTGCGCATTTAGCGGAATATACTGCCAAAGAAGCCGAACGGGATTTGAAATTATTAGAGAAGAGTTTCAACTATAAAATTAACAAAAGAATTAAGATTATTATATACAATTCAACGGATGACTTCCAAGAAACTAACGTAATCAATCAATATTTGGGTGAAGGTATTGAAGGTGTTACGGAAATGTTTAAGAATAGAGTTGTTATACAATTCACGGGCTCTTATAAAGATTTTAAGCATGTAATTCATCATGAATTGACACATGCCGTAATGAACGAATTGTTTTACGGCGGCAGTATCCAAAATATAATTTCAAATAACATTACTTTAAGCCTTCCCCAATGGTTTAGTGAAGGTATGGCTGAGTACCAAGCATTGGGTTACGATGTTAAAACGGATATGTTTATGCGTGATGCCGTTATAAATGAATATGTCCCTAATATTCAACAAATGAACGGTTATGTCTCTTATCGTGCGGGAGAAAACTTGTTTCATTATATTGCCGAAAAATATGGTAAAGAGAAAATCGGAGAATTGGTCAATAAGATAAAGGGAACTTCCAGTCTCCGGAAAGGTTTTAAAGAATCTCTGGGTTTATCGTTAAAAGAATTAAACAAGAGATGGCAATTATATCTGAAGAAAATGTACTGGCCTGATATAGCAATTAGAAAATCACCTGATGATTTTGCAAAAAGATTAACCGATCCTAAGAAGGGAGGTGGGTTTTATAACACCAGCCCTGCAATTTCACCACAAGGAGATAAAATAGCATTTATCTCCAACAGAAATTATTACTTCGATGTATTTATTATGAATGCAATTAACGGGAAAATTATTAAAAAGTTAGTTAAGGGTAATAGGTCGGCGGATTTTGAACAATTAAATGTAGTTACTCCCGGCTTAAGTTGGTCGCCGGACGAAACTAAAATTGCTTTGACTGCAAAGAGCAATGGCAAAGATATTATCTATATAATTAATGTGAATACGGAAAATAAAACATCACTCCCTGTTAAAATGGGTGGAATAAGAAGCGTTGCTTGGTCCCCTAATGGTAAATATATTGCGTTCATCGGTCATACTGCGGTTCAATCCGATGTTTACATTTATAATTTGGATACAAAAAAGATGACAAACTTGACAAATGATATCTTTACCGATAACGATCCTGCGTGGGCTCCTGATAGTAAAACAATTTATTTCTCATCCGATAGGGGGAATTATTTGTCTGCATCTGAAATACCCGATACTCTTAAAATATATAATTATAACACAGCATCTAGCAATATTTATTCAATAAATATTAATACAAAAAAAATAACCAGGATTTCCTATTTGCAAAATAGTGATAATCGTTATCCGGTTGTAAGCCCGGATGGAAAGAAAATATTATTTGTTTCAGATATAAACGGTATAAATAATATTTATAAGAAAAGTATTTATATCCCTGAATTGTCCTCAACTTCGAAGTTAAAAAAATCAATTGCTGTTCCTATTACCAATTCGCTGAACGGATTGGAACAATTATCAATTTCAAATGACGGTAAGAAACTTGTATTCTCAAGTTTGGATAAAGGTTCGTATAATCTATTCTTAATGAATAATCCGTTTAAAATCCGCCTTAAAATTAAAAAGCTAAAACCGACTAAGTTTATAGTTTCTTTACATAACAACCTCAAAGAGGGGATAAAACAGGTTGCTATTGAAAAAGCTAAAACCGACACTACTACCTCATTAGCTTTTGTTAAAAAACAAAGTAATAATGAAGAACAAAATAATAATACTAAACTTTACGGTGATTCTATTATTGTAGCCCTTAATAATTATGTATTCGGCGATACATCTAAAACTGAAAGTTATACCGACACGGCAAGCAATAAAAAATTTGATTTAACCGATAACCTTGATAAACATGGAAACTATAAAGTGAA
>CAJXGP010000400.1 GCA_913053915.1 uncultured Ignavibacteriales bacterium
GACATTTTTATTAACGAACTAAATTCGTGAATATACCGTTTTTGAATCGTATTCAAACTATGGGGCAGGAGTTCTGAAATTATTCGTTTGATTTTTTAGATCAAAAAATAAAGAGTTAAAGATTTTTGTCACTATAAGAATCCACAAGAGAAAAAGTGATTAAAACGACATAAATTTTATTAGCTTTTATATTGATAAATCCTTCCGAAGTTGACGTGACAATTCATATAGAATAGACAAAGACCATTATTTTAGATAATCCATCTACCTTCATTTTTTTGGCCAAAGTCTTTTTTTGTACCCATAAACCGTCGCTTCAATAATATTTTCCAATTTTTACAACTGTTTCGAGAGAGCTTTACTATATTACCGGATCTCTTTTTTCTTTAGATATTCTTCTTCTGTGAAATAATATTCCCTGCTTTTCATTGTCTCAATTCATTCCCGTCTTAACGCTTTGAATTGGACATGAAACTATTAGAGCTTCTGCAAAATAAACGTTCTGTCTTCGAACCCGTTTTTTGGGTGAGAAATCTTCTGATTATCGCATATATTAAGAGATTTCTCCCTTCGGTCGAAATGACAAATCGTTTAAATGTCTTATTTTGCAAAAACTATATTGTTTTTATCTGCATGTTTTTAAAGCTTGTTTTTGTTTGGTATTTAATACATTCTCCATTTCAATTGCAGTTTCATAAGTTAAAATATTTATATTTATTTTATTTCTAGCTATTTGCTGCATTGCATCACGTACTTTTGAAGCAGAAACTTTATTTTGGAGAAGATTCCAAAGATCAATTTTCTCCTTAGCAATTGAAGCTTGATAATCTATTTTTCTTTTCAAAAAATTAATTTTCTGTCCAACTAATTGCTTTTTCTGAGACTTAGTTAAGGATAAAGTCCCAGACATGTTTGAAATTTTATTGATTAGCATCATGTATTTTTTCATTGGATTATTTAGATTCATCATTCCCATTCCACTTTGCCTCATCTTCTGCATCTTGCCTCGCATCATATTATGCTTTTTGCCTTGCATCATCTTCTGGTGCTTTTTGCCTTGCATCATCTTTTGGTGCATTTTGCCTTGCATCATCTTTTGGTGCATTTTGCCCATCATATTACCGCCCATCTTATTATTGCTCATCATCTGAGTCCGGTTGGTTTTTAAGCTGTCCGTCCTCATATTTTGTCCGTTGACAGGAATTAGAAAAACAAAAGAAAAAATTACTGCAATTAAATATTTTGAATATTTCATGTTATTCTCCTCATATTATTAGTTTGTAAATAATTATTTATTTTATTATATGTTATAATTAAAACCGAGAGAAAGTACATATTTTGGGGATGCATTAGACAGCCTCTCTATTTCAATACAATCATAAAATAACTTTTCACTTATTTTAATGTTTATTCCCAACAACAACTGTTAAGATGACCGGAATTACTTCAAAATCTTCGAGTTCAAACTATGTTCATTAAAACTATACAAGTAAAAACATAACCTTCTTCTGCAAATACTACGAATATATCAAACGATTTTATTATTCCACAAGACCGATATTATATTTATTCCTTTTATTGCTCTGCCCTTGCCGTGATCATAATGCCGACTTACCATTTCATTCTCAGATGTACTTGGCTTTTCCTCTACCGTATCGTTTACTATAATTACTCCATCCTCCCTTGCGACCTCTCTTATCATTGACTTTGTTAACTCCCATAACTCCGTTGACGTGAAATCCTTTGAACTTAGAAATCGTGTCACTTTATCGCGGCTTATCCCTCTTTAAACCAACACGGATAATACCCTATGGCTGTTGTATATGAGAATGAACTTATCAAATAATCTGAATAGGTCTCCAATAGTTCTTTATCCACTGTAAACCTCTTGTCTTCTTACTGTAATTTACAATCTTTTTTACTTAATGTGTATATATTCGCGTAACATGAGCTATTAAATAAATTATATGATAACTGTATTTTAATGATTATTTGATTCAAATAAATAACAATGGTTTCTTTTTAAAATCTTTTCATTTTAACTTTAGAACTAGTGAATAATAAATCTTAACCTCGCCGAATATTAGACCTACTGAGTTGATTCTTAATTTTAATTTTATTCTTATCCTTAAGTTTTGAATAGAGAAAAACCGACAGAAGCATTACAAAGAAGCTGATAATTTGCGAAGTTGAAATTATCCCTCCGAAATACACTCCGCGAGGATCGTTTCTAAAAATTTCTACAAATGATCTGGTTATACTGTAGAGTATGGCAAAAAGTAAGAAAAGCTCCCCGGTAAATTTTTGTTTCTTTTTCCACCATAATAAAGCGATAAAAATCAATAAATTCGTAATAACCGAGTAAATTTGGGTTGGTTGAAGTGGAATGCCTAAAGGCGCCGATGAATGCACATTTGTAAATGTAACTGCCCAAGGCAAATTACTAGGTTTACCGTAACTATCGCCGGACATAAAACAACCGATCCTTCCAACAGCTAGCCCAAGTGCTAAAGCAGGAGCAAATAAATCTGCCAATTTCCAAAAGTTTAGTCGATGTTTTTTAATGTACCATATTCCGACTACAATACCGAAAATAAATCCTCCATAAAAGGTAA
Source organism: uncultured Ignavibacteriales bacterium (assembly GCA_913053915.1). The sequence continues at coordinate 2,616 of CAJXGP010000400.1, forward strand.
AACCACCATTCCATAGAGCAAACATTTTTAGTGGATTAGATAAATACCATTTTAAACTGCCGTCGAACAATATTGAAAATACTCTAGCCCCAATTATTGAATAAATTGTTATCAATACTAACATTTCCAGAACTTTTTCTTTGTTGATTTTTTCCTTTTCGGCATAATGATATACCCAAAATCCTCCAAGGAAAATTGCCGATGAATGGAATAAACTTACAGTTTGAATTGTTAAGGGGCCTATTTTGAATAAAATTGGATACATACTTTTAATTTTTCTCTACAAAAGCATTATTATTTAACGGAATATATTATGCTCCATTTTAACGGATGCTAATATCTTTAGCCTTTATTTTACTTATATATTTTTCAGGATTTTCATCAAAAACAGATTTACATCCCATACAACAGAAATAATATAATTTCCCTTTATATTCACTTTTTAAACAATCAACTATACTCAACAGGTACATTTGGCATATAGGATCTCGTTCCATTAAATCTTTATTTTGATCTCCCGGTAACAGATCATTTGATTTTGCCATCACAGTTCAGCTTAATTTTAAGATATTAAATTATATTCAAATTAATGTAATTACTTCAAATTATTTCGGTTTAAACAATCTTCATAATTCGACTAGTCAATATATTAGGGACTATTTACTCTTCT
>CAJXGP010000401.1 GCA_913053915.1 uncultured Ignavibacteriales bacterium
AAGCGGTTCATTAGGTATTATGGCTGAAGTTATTTCTGTCCATGGTCCTGATTCTTTTATCGGGATTCTAGTTTCAACCTTTTACGGTAGTACGGAAACTACTTTTTATGTGTTGGCTGTTTATTTTGGCGCAGTTAATATCAAAAATATTCGACATGCATTGGCGGCTGGGTTAATTGCCGATACTGCAGGAATTTTAGCTGCTGTTTTTATTGTAAGATTATTATTCTTCAAGTAATTATTTCTATTATTATTTGAAGCGTTCTTTTTTGCAAGCAGTCACACGCCTGTTCCGTACCTTTTACGTGAAGAAAATGATTATAAAAAATCTGCAAGGTTTCCAAAACCTCGAAGTTGTGAAACGATTTATAAAAAAGCTTAAATTATAAACACATGAAATATGCATAAGGTCTTAATTACTCGCCAAATACCTGAAGCGGCTGTTAAATATCTCCGGGAGAAAAAAATAAGAGTAGATATTTATTCTGAAGATAAACCTATTCTACCCAAAGAATTGATTCGGAGAGCAAAAGGAGTTGATGCAGTGATTGCATTATTAACCGATAAATTTGATAAAGAAGTTATCGATAGTCTATCTAATTGTAAAGTAATTGCTAATTTTGCCGTCGGTTATAATAATATTGATGTAGAATATGCAAAAAAGAAAAATATCATTATTACAAACACCCCTAATGTTTTAAACGACTCTACTGCAGATTTAGCGATGACACTGGTTCTGGCTTGTGCCAGACGACTTATAGAGGGTGAAAAATTAATAAGAGCTAAAAAATTCAGGGGCTGGGAACCTAATCTCCTTCTCGGAGTTGAATTAAAAAACAAAATTTTCGGTGTTTTGGGTAGTGGTAGAATTGGAACTGCTACGGCGATTCGTGCTAAAGCTTTCGGAACAAAAATTTTATATACATCGAGATCAAAAAATTTTGAACTGGAAAAAGCAACCTGTGCAGGAAAAGTATCATTAAATGTTCTCTTGAAAAAATCTGATATTATTTCGGTTCATCTTCCATTAACGAGTGAGACTTACCATATTTTAAATCGTGAAAAATTAAACCTTCTAAAAAACACGGCAATTCTTGTAAATACAGGCCGAGGTGAACTTATTGATGAAAAGGAATTGATAAAATTATTGAAAAAGAAAAAAATTATGGCTGCAGGTCTGGATGTTTACGAAAACGAGCCGAATATCAATCCTGAATTATTAAAATTAAATAATGTTGTTTTACTACCACATCTAGGCAGCGCCACTGAAGATGCAAGAAATAATATGGCAATGTTGGCAGCTAAAAACGTTGTTGCCGTTCTTTACGGAAAGAAACCTTTTACACCTGTTGGATAGAATGTCCTTTTAATAGGATAAAAGATCGGAAAAAGCTCCTATGTATATTGAAAAATTTTACTTGAAATTCATTATGAGAAATACGGCTTAGTTGAAAATTATTTGCTTAATAAGTAGCTTTAGAAATCAAAATAAAATTAAAGTAGTACATGAGAATAGGAATTCCAAAAGAAAAAATTCACGAAGAAAAACGTGTTGCTTTAGTACCTGCCGGTGTTGACTCTTTGATTAAAGCAGGTCATACAATTTATGTGCAAAACGGGGCGGGAAAGGGAAGTAATTTTTCTGATGAGGATTACCGGCAAGTTGGTGCTGTGGTTGTTTACAGCGTTGAAGAGGTTTATAGAAGAGCCGAGTTAATTGTTAAAGTTTCTCCGTTATCGGAGGATGAAATTTCCCTTTTGCAGGATCATCAAATCCTTTTTTCATTTTTACATCTTGCCGTAGGAAACAAGATCATAATAGAAAAATTACTTAAAAAAAATATAACTGCAATCGGTTATGAACTAATTGAAAATGAAGAAGGATTGCCTGTTTTGCATTCAATGAGTGAAATAGCCGGGCAATTATCAATCCAAATTGCGGAAAGATATCTAGAAAGCCGGTTAGAAGGTGGTAGAGGAATTCTGCTTGGTGGAATTACCGGCGTTGCGCCGGCTGCTGTAGTTATTTTGGGTGCCGGTGTAGTTGGCGCCAGCGCAGCCGGGGCCGCTTTCGGAAGAGGAGCGCAGGTTATTGTTATTGATAAAGATTTAAACCGTTTAGGAAAATTGGATACGATTTTTAAAAAAAGGATAACTACGGTTATGGCAAATCCATATACTATATCGAGAGGTGTTAAATTTGCCGATGTTCTTATCGGGGCTGTATTAATAAAAGGAGAAAAAACACCTCATCTTGTTACAGAAGATATGGTAAAAAATATGAAACAAGGAGCAGTAATTGTGGACGTATCGATTGACCAAGGCGGATGTATTGCAACAAGCCATATTACCACAATATCCGATCCTATTTATCAAATTCATAATGTCATTCATTATTGCGTACCCAATATGCCTGCATTGGTGGCAAAAACATCTAGTTACGGGCTTAATAATGCAGCTTTGGGTTTTATCCAAAATATTGCCGATAATGGACTGTCCAATGCTTTATTGGGAGATGAAAGCTTAGCTAAAGGTGTGTGCACTTATAACGGCTATTGCTCAAATGAAGCAATTGCAAGTATATTTGATCTTGAATATAGAAGATTACATATTTTCTCTACAAACTGAATAATTCTTAAATTAGTAAAGAAAATATTATAGTCTCTTGTTAATAAAACTTAATTGAATTTGACCATCAAGAAGTGAGAAGAAAAATTTTTAAAGATCTTATAAAAAAGAAAAACTATAATGACAACCTGGGCGATAAAACAAAATTCCTCAATTTCATTTAATATCCTTCATACGTATAACAGAAAAGTTGTCTCTGCTGATGATGCTGTAAAAGCTATTAAGTCGGGTGATAAAATTCTTATTCATTCAAATTGTGCTTTCCCTTCGACTCTGGTTGAAGCAATGGTTAAACGAAAAGATGAACTTTTCGATATTGAAATATTTCATGCTTTAACTGTCGGTGATTTACCGTATCTGGGTCCTTCAATGAAAGGTCATTTTAGGCTAAATGCTTCATTTATCGGGCAAAATAGTAGAAAAGCTGTTCAAGAGGGTTTAGCCGATTTTATGCCGATATTTTTATATGAAGTTCCTCAGCTTTTTATTAAAGGAAAAATTCAGCTTGATGTGGCTCTGATTCATGTGTCTATTCCGGATGAGCATGGATTTTGTAGCTTTGGTGTTGAAGTAGGACTTACAAAAAGCGGTGCTGAAAGAGCCAAAACCGTTATTGCACTGGTTAATAAAAACATGCCTCGTACTCTTGGGGATAGT
>CAJXGP010000402.1 GCA_913053915.1 uncultured Ignavibacteriales bacterium
TCCTTTAAAACTCTTCATAAAACCGACGGATTATTAGGGACTTCATTAAGCGCCATAACCATTGATAAATACGGGAAAATTTGGTTTGGCAGTAACAATGGTATTATTGACATTTACAATCCTTCGACTAAAACATTTAACTCTATTTTGGATATTTTTAATTCGAATATTGAAAACAAAAGCATTACCGATTTGGTTGCATCAGGTGATACAATTATAGTATCTACCGATTATGGTATTTCTCTGATTAATTCAAAAAAATTATTTTTTTACGATACTTTTTTCCGATTTGGTAATCTACCGTCAAATACTGTTGTTAATGCTGCAAAGAAAATAGGTTTAATTTATGCTTGTACTATAGGCGGAATTGCAATTCAGAAAAAAGGAGCGGTTAATTTATTAGCCCCTGATTCGTGGAATCTTTATACAACTGCAGATGGTTTACCTTCAAATAATGTTCGAACTGTAATCAAATTTAATGATAATATAATTGCGGCTACCGATAAGGGACTTTCCATCTTCACGGCAGGTAAATGGCAACAATTCATTCCTCAATTAAATAATCGAAAAATATCCGATTTAATTACAATTCGTGATACATTGTTTATAATTTCCAATGCAACAGTTAATAACAGTACACTTTCTACAATTTATGCATATTCAAACGGTAAGTTAAATACTATAAATACATCAAATAATATTTCTACGGAATTAACTTACTCTAATAAAATCGGCTTGCTTAGCAGTACAAGTAAAGGGATTTTTTGGATCAACAATGCAGGAACAACTAATTCCTTTTTATTCCCAAATGGACCAAAAGCAAATCAGTTCCCGAATATAGCAGTAGATAATAACGGAAATCTTTGGAGCGCTTCAGGGAGAGATGTAACGGGAATCGGGTATTATGAATTTAACGGAAATATTTGGAAAAACCATAATATGATAAATACCCCCGGCCTTTCAACGAATGCATTATACGTTGTTTTTGCTTCACCGGATAATACAATATATTTCGGAAGCTGGGGAGAAGGTTTTGTCAGAATAAAAAATAAGAAAGTTCAATCGTTCGACAGAGCTGTTACAGGAATGAACGGTATAATTGTAAACCCAGATTTTTTAGTCATAACAGGTTTTGCAATCGATTCACGCAATGATGTATGGATCCTCAATTATGGATCGACTGATAAAAAACCGCTGACAATGTTAACACCCGATAGTACATGGTATCATTTTTCTGTACCTGCAACTTCAAATTTATATTTAGCTCAATTTTTTAATCTAGTTATCGATCAATCAGACACTAAGTGGTTTAGTAGTCAAGACCCAAACAAAAGCGGATTATATTATTTCAATGAAAATAAGACTTTTAATAATCCAAACGATGATAAATCCGGTTATCTAACAACAAGTAATGGATTAAACAGTAATACAATCAACGCGCTTGCAGTAGACAGGAGAGGCGATATATGGGTGGGGACAAATTTGGGCGTAAATATAATAAGTAATACATATACCATATTGCAAAGCGGAACTCCTCAATTCAGAATCACTTCGGTTTTTTCTTTAAGAGAACAAATCATCAATTGTATAGCCGTAGATGCATTAAATAGAAAATGGGTTGGTACCAATCAAGGTCTGTTTCTTGTAAATTCCGATGGCTCTAGTTTGCTGGCTACTTATAACACATCAAATAGTCCTTTGCTCTCAAATCAAATTAAAAGTATTGCTATAGACAATAATACAGGGAAAGTATATGTCGGTACAGGTGCAGGTTTAACCTCATTTTATACTGCAGCTCTTAAACCTGTAGAAAATTTTACAAAATTATTCATTTATCCGAGTCCCTTTGTGTTGAAAAATGGTAACAATCATTTAACTATAGACGGACTAGTTCGAAATTCTGAAATTAAAGTACTTACAATTTCGGGGAGACTTATAAAAGAATTTTCTTCTCCAGGCGGGCGAGTTGCTTATTGGAATGGCAGAGATAAGAACGGAAACTTGGTTAATTCAGGTATATATTTGATCGTTGCTTACGATTCGAACGGAAATAACGTTATTACGGGAAAGATTGCCGTATTACACCGGTAGTAACTTTTTATAAATTAATTCATGATAAATTTTTAAGTATCGTTGTATAACAATTTTAATTTCCAATGATAAACCTTTCGAATGTTTCCCTTCAATTTGGGGGAAGATATCTTTTTAAAAACGTAAATTATAGAATTAACGCCGGTAATAAAATCTCACTTGTTGGTGTCAACGGGGCGGGAAAATCTTCATTTTTAAAATTACTCATTGGTGAATTGTTACCGGAATCCGGGAAAATTATTAGGCAAAAGGGAATCAATATCGGGTATTTACCTCAAGATAATATTATCCATATCGGTAAAACTTTGTTTGAAGAGGCAAAATCTTCATTAAATACAATTATTAATTTGGAACAAAAAGAATTTGAAATTACAAATAAATTATCTCAAAATAATATTCATGAAGAAGAACAAAACGATCTTATAAATCAATTGGGGGAAATACACCATCGCCTTGAAGAACTAGATTCGTATAGCACCGAATCGAAAATAGAAAAAATTTTAACCGGACTTGGTTTCGAAAAAAATAATTTTTTTAGACTAACTGATGAATTCTCAGGCGGATGGCAGATGAGAATTGCTCTTTCTAAAATTTTAATTTCACAAAACGATCTTCTACTGCTGGACGAACCCACTAACCATCTCGATATAGATTCACTAAAATGGTTACTTGACTTTCTGAAAGATTATAAGGGAGCTTTACTTGTTGTATCACACGATAAACACTTTGTAAATCAAGTTACAAATAAAACACTGGAAATTTATAATGGCGGGTTTAATACTTTTAACGGCGATTATGATGCATATTTAAAATTCAAAAAGGAACGGGATATACAAACAGCAAACCTTTATGAACAGCAGCAGAATAAAATTAATGAAACGAAAAGATTTATCGAAAAATATAGGTATAAAGCAACAAAAGCAAAACAAGCTCAAAGCCGGATTAAAAAATTAGAAAAAATAAATTTAATCGAATTACCGGATAATAAGACAAAGATTAATATTAAATTTCCGGAGTCTCCTCAAAGCGGAAAAGTAAATATCGAACTTATTTCCATTTCAAAATCTTTCGGAGAAAAAGTCGTATTTGATAATATCTCATTTAGATATTACATTCGTACAAAACTGGATGTAAATTAAAACTTTCGAATGATAGCTTCTCTCTGTGTCTGACAGAGTATTTCCGAACCGCTA
>CAJXGP010000403.1 GCA_913053915.1 uncultured Ignavibacteriales bacterium
AAAATTTGCTAAAGATAAAATATCCATAATAAATTTCTATCGGAAACACGGGTATAGAGACGCAGAGATTTTATCCGATTCATTAATTTACTACAATCATAAAAAAGATCTTAAAATTTTAATTAAAGTTTATGAAGGCCCAAAATATTACGTACGTAATATTAATTGGGACGGAAATACTAAATTTACTTCTAAAGAATTAAACAACCGTCTAGGATTCAAAAAGGGTGATGTTTATAACTACGAAAAATTTGAGCAGAATTTAAAAGGAAATAAGACTCAATCCGATGTTTCTTCCTTATATTTGGATAATGGTTATTTAATGTTTAGTGCAATACCGACAGAAGTTAAAGTAGGGAAGGATTCAATAGATATCAATATAAGAATAAATGAAAAAAGTCAATTTAAAGTAGGAAGAGTTAATATTAAAGGAAATGACAAGACGGAAGGAAAAGTTATAAGAAGAGAGCTTTATACAATACCCGGCGATTATTTTAATCGGGGATTATTGTTGCGAAGTGTTCAAGGATTAGCTAATTTGAAATACTTCAATGTTCAAAAGTTGTATGGTCCTGAAGGAATAAATTATTCTTTGAAGAATGACAGCGTTGTAAATGTTACATTTAGTGTTAGTGAAAAATCTAGTGATTACTTAAATGCATCAGTCGGTTACAGCGGTAGTTTCGGTTTCAGCGGTGCTATGGGAGTTACTCTTTCTAATTTTGCTTTAGATCATCCATTTTCACTTGGAGGAGGACAAATCCTCAGTTTTAATTGGCAGTTTGGTGTCGGTAGCTTGTATAGAACTTTTTCATTAGGCTTTACCGAACCGTGGTTATTTAATACTCCTACTTTAGTTGGCTTTCAAGTTTTTGATACCCGTCAACAGTATATTTATGACCTGAAACAAACCGGTGGAACAATAAGGGTTGGAAGAAGATTAAAATGGCCCGACAATTTTTTCAATGTTTTAGGATTTTTTAGATTTCAATATAATGATGTGTTATATGGAGCAAACTATTATCCGGTTGGTACTTCACAACAATACACCCTTGGAGGTACAATTACAAGGAGGGATATTGATAATCCGATTTTCCCTTCAAAAGGGTCTACCGTTTCATTCAGTGCTCAGATTTCCGGCGGTCCGTTTTTACCCGGCAATATTAACTTTTATAAGCTGGGTTTTACTGCTCGGTGGTATAACAGATTATTTAATTCTACTAAATTTACACTTTATACAGCGGCAAAAATCGGATATATGCAAGAGCTGGATAATCAATCTAAATTGAGAATACCGTACACTGAATATTATTATATGGGCGGTAATGGACTGATAATAGCCACTGAACCGTTAAGAGGTTATGATGATAGATCGGTAGGACCGAGAAATATTAATGGGCAAGTTGTCGGAGGCAGGGTAATGGAACATTTCACTACCGAAATAAGATTTGCAGTTACACTTGAACCTATGCCCTTGTATCTGCTTGCATTTGCAGAAGCCGGGAATGTATTTTTGGATTTAAAACATACAGACCCTTTCAACTTAAGGAGGTCGGCCGGAGTGGGTGTAAGAATATTCATTAATCCGGTTGGTCTGATTGGGTTCGATATTGGTTATGGATTCGATAGAATGGCGGTTGATGGAAAACCACCTAAGTGGTTATTTCATTTCCAATTTGGTAAAAGATTTTAATAATCAATTCAATTAATTATTTATTTATTTATTTAGGAGTAATCTTAGTGAAAAAATATTCATTAACATTGGCAGTTATTTTATTAAGCGGTTCTTTTATATTTGCTCAAAAAGAACCACTGAAAATTGGTTATGTAAATTCTCAAGTAATTCTAAATCAATTACCGGAAGCAATAAAAGCTCAAGGAGATCTTGATGCTTTAACTAATAAATGGACGGCGGAGTTGGATACAATGACCGCCCGGTATCAGAGACATCTGGCTAGTTATCAAAATAATGTAAGTAAAATGTCTAAACAAAAAAAGGTTGCTGCGGAAAAAAGATTAGTAAATGAACAACAAAAAGTCCTTAATTTCAGAAAAGAAAAATTTACTCAGGGCACAGGTGAAATTTATCAGAAACAAAATGAAATTTTCGGACCTGTAAAAAAAAGAATTTACAAGGCTATCAAAAAGGTTGCTAAAGAAGAGAAAATGCAGTTCGTCTTTGATAAGAGCGGGAATATAATTCTGCTTTATGCTGATAACAGATATGACATTACGTATAAAGTCCTTGACGAATTACAAACAGGTAATTAACTGACTGATTGAGTTCATTGTTCAAATGATGTTTTGACGATGGTAATTTTGTACTCGTATCATTTGAGTATAGTCTTTTATGATATATTATTATAAACCGAGAATATTTTTTTGCTTATTCCCATAAATTATTCCCGGTTCTTTTGTATTCAATTTTTAATATGAGGGTATTTATTAAGAATAGTTACGATTTGATAACGGAGCTCAAACTACAAAATAAAATACAATGACTGTAATTCATACGAAATTTGTTTAAATATAATGGAAACGGGAATTTGTTGTATCCCCTGGATTTTTAAAGTTCTCTTTTCGCGACTTTATTGAGGATAAATCTCACGGAATGACTTTTTAGAACGAGCTCCTTAAATATATTATTAAATCAGTTCATTCAAAATTGGAGCAGCTATGAAACGTATTATTTTCCCCCTCTTATTTTTTCTTTTACTCTTTCCAAGTCTTGCATACAGTCAGTTAAAGATCGGTTATGTCGACTCAAAAACAATCATGGAAAAACTACCGGAAGCACAAGATGCGCAACAAAAATTAAATGAGTTGATACAAGGGTGGAAAACGGAAATAAATAAGCTAAAAGCTGAACGAAAAGCTAAGCAACAAGATTACAACAGAAGACAATTAATCATGACCGAACAAACACGTAACCAATTAAAATCGGAAATTAAAAAATTAGATACCAAAATTGATAATTTTCGAGAAAAAAAATTTGGCACGAACGGAGAATTATTTCAGAAGCAAGAGGAATTGATGAAACCCGTTCAGAACAAAGTTTTTAATGCTATTCAAGATGTTGCCAAAGAAGAAGACCTGGATTTCGTTTTTGACCGTAGCGGTAGTATCATGATATTGTATGCGTAGGATAAATATGATATTACTGAAAAAGTATTGGATAAATTAAAACTTCAATAATAAAAAAAGTGAAATGAAAATTAGAATTGATGAAGCTAATGATTTTATCGGCGGGAAATTAACCGGGAATAAAAATCTTGAAATTTCA
>CAJXGP010000404.1 GCA_913053915.1 uncultured Ignavibacteriales bacterium
CAGTCATCCTTATACAATATTGAACAAATTACAAATTAATATTTTCTGCCAAAAATAACACGAATATAACTGATAAGAACCTACCAAAGCCGGAATAATTTTTTCGTTTGAACAGATATTTGCAGCAATTTTTGCCTTTTTTGTCTTAAGTGAAAAAATTTCTAACTTTGGGATTATAGGTTGTATATTTATATTTACGGGACTTATAGTTTTAGAATTATTCTACATGCACAAGAAGGTTTATGAGCAGTAATCTTAAACGAGCCGAAATAATTGTAAAGGGATTAGTACAGGGTGTCGGATTCCGTTATTTTGTCCTGCGTAATGCAATAAAATTAAATCTTACCGGATATGTACAAAATTTATATTCCGGAGAGGTGCTAACAGTGGTTGAGGGTGAGTGTGCATTTATCGAGGAATTATTCAAACTTATAAAGACCGGTCCGTCTTATGCTCAAGTAAACGGTTATAAAATAGTTTGGAATGAATATAGAAAAGAATTCAAGCGATTTGAGGTGAGATATTGATAAAAGATTTTCGAACAGGGGTAGGATTTGATGTCCATGCATTTTCTTCAGGCAGAAAATTAATATTGGGAGGAGTAGAAATTCCGTTTGAGAAGGGATTATTAGGTCATTCAGATGCGGATGTTTTATTACATGCCCTCTGCGACGCATTACTCGGATCGTTGGCACTCGGTGATATCGGGCGGCATTTCCCGGATTCCGATGAGAAATATAAAAATATAGACAGCTCGGAATTGTTGAAGAGTGTGTACGCTTTAGTTAAGCAAAAAGGGTATATTCTCAATAATCTTGACGCAGTCCTTATAATACAAAAACCAAAAATAATTTCATATATACCTAAAATGAAAACAAGGATCGGAAAAATTCTAACTTTAGACGAAGAACGAATATCAATCAAAGCAACTACTACCGAAGAACTTGGTTTTATTGGAAGAGGAGAGGGAATATCTGCTTTGGTTAATGTTTTGGTAATTAAAGAAAACTAGCATGATTGAAAATATTCTCAATTTTATTTCCGGTCTAACTCCGTTTTGGATTTATGTGGTACTTTTCCTTTTTGCCTATATTGAAAATGTATTTCCACCATCACCTAGTGATTTGGTAATTGTAATAGGAGGTTCATTAATCGGCACAGGAACAATTCAATATATTCCCACTTTGCTTCTCACTACAATAGGCAGTGTACTTGGTTTTATGACTTTATTCTTTGTCGGAAGTCAATTAGATAGAAAGGTAGTTAGAGCCGGTAAAATAAAATTTATTTCTTTAAAGGCATTGGAAAAAGCGGAAATATGGTTCAACAAATATGGTTATCTGATTGTGCTTTTAAACAGATTTATACCCGGCACACGATCAGTGATTTCTTTTTTCGGCGGCTTAAGTGAGTTGGATGTTAAAAAAACCACTTTGCTGGCAACTATTAGTGCTTTGGTATGGAATGGTTTGATAATCTATCTTGGAATCATCTTTGGTAGAAATATCCAATTGGTTGATCAATATTTATCGCGGTACAGCAACGTTATTATTGTTATAACTATTGGAGTAACTTTATTTTTTGTTATCAGATATTTTTGGAAAAAAAGAAAAGCTCTTAAAAATTGAAAACATTCTTTCGAAAAAATAAAGAATATCTTTCACTTATGGAAAGAAGTAATAAAAGGAAAGATATTTTATTACTCATTATGAGCGGGATATTATTAGGTATATCGTTCCCTCCTTTCCCTTTTCCGTTTACTCTTTTAATGTTTATAGCTCTTATTCCTTATTTTTATGTTATTGAAAAACGTACTTCACTAGCGAAAATAAACAGAGCAACATATTTAACTTTTTTTGTTTTTAGTGTAATCACGCTTTATTGGGTCGGAAGCTGGCAAAAACAAACGGATCCTTTCTTGATGATAGCCGGCGGGGTATTGCTGTTTTTCAATCCGCTATTATTTTTAATTCCTTCTACATTATTGTATATGAGCAGAAAGATTTTCCCTCGAAATATTACTCTTTTTCTCTTCCCTTTGTTTTGGGTAACTTATGAATATCTTTATATGATAACGGATTTGCATTTTCCGTGGTTGATTCTTGGACACGGCTTGGCAAAATTTACGGTTTTTATTCAAGCTGCCGATACCATCGGTGCGGTCGGCTTATCTATTGTTGTTCTATTAATCAATATATTCCTTTATAAAGCGATTGTATCATTCAGAAAAAAAAGGAATAAATCGGTTTATCATTTTTCTGCCGGCTTAATTATTTTTACGATTTTTATTATATACGGATTTTATAGGCTTTCGACGTTTAAGATTTCAACCAAAACCATAAGGGTTGGAGTAGTTCAACCGAACTTGAACCCATGGAATAAATGGACGACAAACAACCTGAGTAAACTAACGGTAAAATATTTAACTTTATCTAAAAAGGCGGTAGAAAAAGGAGCTAAGCTTATAGTTTGGCCCGAAACCGCATATCCGGTTTTTCTGTTCGATGGAAATTATGAAAATACAGTGGACTCCATTTATAGCTTTATTCAAGAAAACAATGTATATCTTCTAACCGGTATGCCCGATGTAAGGTTTTATATGAATAAAAGTAAAATGCCGCCGCATGCCGTTAAAAGTGTTAACGGTAATTATTATTAATTTGATATTTTGGAATTATTTTATTTGTTTTGGATTTTCTATTTTCTTTAATTGTTTTTTTACCCCATTGAATATTTTCCTTATATAAGTACAAAAATAAGAGCGATTTCATGTATAAAACTGTTGGGCTATCAACAAGTTTTTCTTGTTCTCCTTGTATGGTTATATCAATATAAGATGCTCTACCTTTTTGATTTATTCCACTTCTTAAAGTCTTATACAACAATTCAACCTGTTCAAAAGGTTCAAAAAAATCGTATATTGAATTAGTATTATTTATATTTAAAGAAAAAAAAATTATTTTTAATTTATTATCGACTGCAATGATAACTTTTTGCAATAAACTGTTACTCAATAATATACCCAAAAATACCTCCAAGAACAGAGAATCCTGTTGTTATTAGAGCGTAACGCAACCAATTTTTAGCCTTATTGCCTAGAAGAATGGCTATCAGAATAACATCTACCGGTATTGGAAAAAACGAACTCTCAGCAAATGAAAAGAACGCAAGCCAACGCTTTGTATTTGAACCTTCTGTATGCTCTATTGCCCAACTTTTAATTTTTTCACGAATATTATGCACAAGTGTATTATTTTACTTTACTTCCTGACTCTACCTCT
>CAJXGP010000405.1 GCA_913053915.1 uncultured Ignavibacteriales bacterium
ATTTAATTAGCAGGCACACAAACGCATTTCATATTTCTGATATTGCTATTGATTATTTACAGAATTCATATGAAAAACTGCTTAATGATTATAAAAATGGACTTTATGTATTAACAGAAAACCTATCACCGGAAAGTAGAAATAAATACATAAACTTTAAAGCGTTACTTCAAATTTCAGATTGGACTGCATCAGGACATAATAAATTACCTACAGGAATTGTTTATAACCAAGCATTTTTGAAAAATAAAATATTAGCAAAAATAAATTCAGAGAATATACAAAAAGATAAACCACTATTGCAACATGTAGTATTTAAAGAATTCCAAAAACGATCTAAAACACAAGAAAATGTAATCGCTATCGCCCCAACCGGAAGCGGAAAAACAGAAGCGGCATTACTATGGGCATCTGCAAAGAAAGAAAATGAAAGAATAATATACTTATTACCGACAAGGGTTACATCAAATGCCATTTACCAAAGACTCAAACAATATTTTGGTGAAGAGAATGTGGCAATAATACATTCTTCTGCCTTTTTTTTTAGAAAAGAATTTTCTGCTAATTATGAAAAAAAAGATTATCTGCTTGATAAAACATTTTTCAAAAATATTAATGTTTGTACGATAGATCAAGTATTAACACAGGGATTCAATCTTGGATTTTGGGAATTAAAAACATTTCATCAGAAAAATGCAAAATTTATCATTGATGAGATTCATTTATATGAACCATATACACTAGGTTTGATTATTGCCACTATCAATTATTTGCAAAAAGAGTTTGGAGCTTCATTTTATATAATGACTGCTACAATGCCACGTGTTCTTAAAAAATTAATTTCATTTAATCTAATAAACCCCGTATTAATTGAGGATATGGAATTGTTAAAAAATGCACGAAATGAGTTTCAAGTTAGAGATTATGAAATTAATGATGCTACAAATGAAATATTAAATGCAATAAATCACAAAAAAAAAGTTTTGGTAGTTGTAAATACAGTTGATGCTGCCATAGGACTTTTTATTAAGTTTAAACAACTTTTTGGCGAAAAGGAAATTAACTTACTTTGCTATCACTCGAGATTCATTCAAAAACATCGCCAGACAAAGGAAGAAGAAATTTTTAAACTCGAGAGATCAAGAAATCCAGGAATTTTAATTGCAACACAAGTTGTTGAAGTTTCATTAGACATTGATTTTGATATTCTGTTTACTGAAAATGCTCCTATTGATGCTATTATCCAAAGAGCAGGCAGAGTAAACAGAAAAAGAAAAAAACCTGATTCCACAGTTATTGTATTTAAACATAGTGAAGTA
This sequence comes from uncultured Ignavibacteriales bacterium, assembly GCA_913053915.1. Next base: position 1,320 of record CAJXGP010000405.1, read on the forward strand.
TCTAAAAAATACATCTATAATACAGGTTTAATATTAGAAAATACATTTTCTATATTAACTAAAAATAATGGCAAAAGATTGACCGAAGAAAATCTAACTACTATGGTTGATGAAGTTTATAAAGATTATAATATTGAGACTGATAATGAATTTGTTAAAGGGATAAATATTTATAAAGAAGAACAGGAAAGACTTTCATTCATAAAAGATAATTCAACCAATGAAAAAACAATGACACGTTTAAACATGGATAGTGTCAGTGTGATCCCATTAATCAATTACACAACAAATGAAAATTATTTTGAAAATCTAAAATCTTCTGAACCTTTTGAAGTTGCTAAACATGAGTTGTCAATAAGAAAATCAAAAGAATATAAATATCCGATTCAAAAAGTAAAATTGGGCAACTTTATTGATGTATATTATGATGAAGAAGTTGGTTTAGACTTTAAACATGGCGGTGAAATAATCACTGTCTTTTTGTGATCTTGCTTCAAAATTAGAACAAATAGAAATTGATTTTGCACATTATTAAAAACAGGAATTAAACATTATATTTGTACCTGTCTTATGACAAAATAAGTTTTTATTTGTCAGCAATTACTGACAATTTTTTAGTACATTTGTAGTTTATTACTTACACAACAGAATCGATTATGCCGGAATACTCAAACTACATCCACAAAAACCTGAAAGACTATCAACTGGTATTGTTAAAAAAGACGGATAACAAATTTTACCGAAGCATTTATAATAAGATCGACTGGGACATCAGGATGATAGCATTAAAAGGCCCGCGTGGAACCGGAAAAACCACGTCGATGCTTCAACGGTTAAAATATCATACCATCAAAAATCAAAACCCTTTGTATGTTTCGATGGAACATCCTCACTTTTATAGTCGCGGATCGTTATTTGAAACAGCACAGGAATATTACCAATACGGAGGCAGGTATTTATTTATTGACGAAGTACACAAGTACGAAAACTGGTCGCGCGAATTAAAAGTTATTTACGACGGGTTCCCCGACCTTAAAGTTGTGTTCAGCGCATCATCGGCACTTGAAATATTTGAAGGCGAAGCCGATTTAAGCAGAAGAGTCATTACCTATAATTTTCCGGGCATGTCGTTTAGAGAATATCTTAAAATGATTCATCATTTGGATTTCAACACCTGTACTTTTGAGGATATCTTAGCCCATCACCACGACATTTCAATGGATATAAGTCTTAACACACAAATCTTACCTCTGTTTATCAGGTATTTACGGGAAGGTTATCTGCCGATTATAAAAAATGTAAAACCGGAAACTTACACATTACATCTGATTCAGATAATTAACACTACCCTTATACAGGACTTGCAACTTTCGAAAAAGCTGAATGCCGGTGCAATTAATAAATTAAAAAGACTGTTGAGTGTAATAGCCGAATCGGTTCCCTTTGAGCCGAATATTTCGTCTATTGCAAAAAAAGCGGGAATTACGCGCGAAATGGTTTATGAGTTCCTGACTTATCTCGAACAGGCAAAACTACTGAACAGCATCCGGAAAAAGCCCAAAGGAATAGCCGCTCTTCAAAAACCCGATAAAATATATTTTGAAAACCCAAATTTAAACTTTGCTTTACAAGAGAACCCTGAAACAGGCACTGTACGCGAAACATTCTTTCTTAATCAGCTGAAAAATGCAGGGCACAATATTATTTTACCTGATTTGAAATATGATTTTCTTGTTGACAACAAACATATTATTGAAGTCGGAGGCAAAAACAAAACGGTAAAGGACAAAGAGGTCTTTATTGCTGCCGACGGAATTGAAACCGGTTTTGCCAACACCATTCCGCTATGGTTGTTCGGTTTTTTATATTAACTCATAATATTTTAAATGAAACTCAATCAAACCATTATCCGTTTTACAGACATAAAGCTCAAAACCCGCGATGGGCACAAACTACG
>CAJXGP010000406.1 GCA_913053915.1 uncultured Ignavibacteriales bacterium
TTCCTCTCCTAATTCCATTGACATTTTGTACACAATCAATTCTTCTAATTTCATTATATCCATTAATTATATTTTAAATAAAAAAATAAAACAATGACAACTTAATGACGGCGAAGCCTAATGACAATTTAATGACAACAAAGTTAAATGACGACTTAATAACAGCGAACTTAAATAACATAAAACAATATCTGCAGCTTTGCCGTCTTTAGATTAAAAGAGTAAAAACAAATGAAGAAAATTACTGAGAATTTCGTTATTTCGTCACTTTTTGATATTCAAAGTATGAATAAACAATAGTATAAAGAGCAACTAGAATTACAGGAATGAGAATAAAAAATATCGCATAATTACTGAAGAACACCCCAATGAAAGCAATTATTCCGGTGATCTTAAATAACCTCCCGCCTAATTTATTAGTCTTATTCCATACTTCTTCGTTACTCAAAGTCCAAGGTGTTCTTACACCAATAAACCAATTTCTTTTTGCATTTTCACAAAGAATACCTATATAGAAAAATAGAAGTCCTATACCAATTGAAATAATTACAATAGGGTTTGTCTTAATTCCTAGGTTCCAAAGAATCCCTTGTATATAGATTGCAAGCATGAAGATAAAGAACAAGATGATAAATCTATCATAATATTTTCTAAATTTTTCGATGTTTGCTTTCAAAGGGTCAATTCTTGGAATAGCAATGAAAAGTAATCCGAGTCCGATAAGAATGAATGGCATTAAGAATAATCCCCAGAATTTAGACATATACCCATTTACTTGTCCTTGTGCATTCCAGTGTGAAGCAACTTTGCCAGGCATTTGAGGATAAAAATAAATGCCTATAATTAAAGCGAGAAGAATCAACCCTAATAGTGCAATTTCACTTTTTCTCAAATTCATAATTAAAACTCCGAATATTTTGAAATATTTTTGAGCCCGGTCTAAAAAGTTAAATATAATTTGTTATAAATATAGTATAAAATTTTTGAAAAAATTGTTGGACGGATTATGAATTTATATCTGAGTCCATTCTAAAAAGCTCAATAGAGCCATTCCGAAGAGTAGACCCATAAATTTAAATGAATTTTTTTACTCTTTTTAAAGCAATTAGGTCAACCCAGCTAGATACATTATTTTAATAAATGTTAAAAACTTATTATGATTATCTAACGGGGGTCAATTTTTATACCGACACATCAAAGTATTATTTAGCCATAATAATTGTATTGAATTATTCAATAATACATATTAAAATATATTTTCAGTAGTTTAAAATTGCCGGATAAAAAAAATATAAAATATTTTGAGATCACATGAATTATAAGTATATAGTTGAACGATTATTTCATCAAATTTTTATTCGGTAATTAACTTATACAGTAAATGAAGATTTAAATATCTTTCGGATATTATATGCGAATCAGATTCACGGTTTTGTTTATTTGTTTAAGTATAGTATCTAATTTTTATATTGCTTCATATCCTCAAGAAAAGTTATCAAAACCTCAAGTAGATTCTTTAATAAATTTAGGCAAAAATCACCTAGAAAAAAAAGAGTGGACAGGCGCATTGGGGGATTTTGGTGATGTTTTAGATGAGTATCCAAATAATATAGCAGCAAATTATTACTTTGCTATTACTCAAAGAGAAACAGGTAAATTCCGGTTTCCTGTTGAACGTATTTTAAGATGGAACAATGCCGAAAAACATTTTAAACTCGTTATTAAATTGGATTCTTCCTTTAAGGACATTTATTATCAATATGCAATATTAGAATTATATCGTGAAAACTATTTTAAGGCTATCAAACTGGCTCAAAGAGAACTTTCCATAAACGGTTCACAGGATAATGTATTAAAGGGCATTTTTCATCTTTACGATGTAATGCTTTATCATGAGAATAATAGTGATGCTGAAAAATGGTTAAAATCAAAACATACTGTTTACAACCAATATTTTTTAGGTGAATTGTATCGTCAAAACGGCAAATTTGAAAAAGCGGATTCAATTTTTCATTTGATTATTAGAGGTCATAAAAATATTCCGTTAGTTCCGGTTTATCTTTCTCTTGTTAGATTATATGTCCAAACGAATCAACCTGAAAAAGCCGATAAAACCTATTGGAAAGCTGTCAATTCGATTTCTAACTTTTTAGGAGCTAATTTTTTATTAAATGACTTCATATACATTATTAACAGTAATGAATATAAAATACTTGAAAATCCGATTTCATTATCCGACTTTAAAAAATCGATGAAAATTTTCTGGATGACACGCAATCCACTTCCTTCGTTACCATATAATATGGGATTAATTGAAAATTATCGAAGGCTCATTTATGCAGAGAAAAATTTTCGTTATGATGGTTTTAAACATACTGGATTTAGATATAATCCTTTGGATGTAATAAAATTCCCACCGTGGTATTATAAGAACAATAAATTTAACGATAAAGGGATTATTTATATTCGTTTCGGTGAACCGGATGAAAAATTAGTTACTGTACCCGGTGCGGAAATGGGGAATTATAACAACAGCGATATTGAAACAAATGAATCTTGGTTGTACAGACAAACTAAACGCTTACCTCAAAGGATATTTTTCTTTACTATTAACAAAAACGCTCCTCCAAATTATTGGACTCTAGTCCCCGGTTTTACCGATCCTAGAATCCTTCGTAATCTTGTTAGCTGGGATCCCAGATTCTTTCACGTCTCTCAGAATAGTAATACATGGTCGGACTTGTTAAAGGATGGGGTAAAATCAATTGAAACAGGACTTAATTCAGACCGGTTTATTTGGCCGGATAAATTAAAACCTTTGGATGCCTATTATTCTGTCGGTTGGTTTAAGAAAAATGAAAAACAAGACCTTTTTCGACTGGCATTTGCTGTTAATACGGATGAATTATTTAAAGGATTAAATAATGGCGATAGTTTATCTGTTGAAGCATCAATAAGCGTTTATGATAGTTTAATGCACCCGGTCTTTAACAAAAATAAAGAATACAAAATTCATAGTAATTCAGATTCTCATATTTACAAAGATTTATTCATCGATAACTTTGAATTCCCATTAGATTTTCAGCGATATAATATTTCATTTGATATCAGTATTCCAAAGGAAAATCGTTTATTCGGTTCAAGATTTGTGCAAAGGATTCCCAATCTTTATAATAATAAATTGGCATGTAGTTCTATAATACAGGCATTTAAGATTTCACCCGGGGAAAATCCGGGATTAAGAAATCTAAAAAATATTAAAA
>CAJXGP010000407.1 GCA_913053915.1 uncultured Ignavibacteriales bacterium
TGATTAATTTTGTGAAATGGAAATATGTATTTTATTGAGGATAATATATTTTCATACCTGTGATAAAAAGTATTGAACAGGGGTGAATTTTATTATGGACAATAACTAATTGGAAATATAAACACATGAAAAAGTATATCTTATTTTTTATTTTCTCTTTTTTAGCATTAAAAATGAATTATGCTCAAAATAATGTTCAGATAGGGTCGGGTATCGGCAGAATCCAAAGACCGTCGGTAGGTGCATTTTATGATTATTCCGATCCCGCCGCCGTTAATATAAAAGTTTCAATTTGGGGATTTGTAAGGTATCCGGGCAAATATATTATTCCGAGTTACAGTAATGTGAATGATCTTCTTTCTTATGCCGGAGGTCCGACTTCTGCCGCACGGTTAGAAGATTTACGTCTGGTCAGAACAAATCCTGATTCTTCCGAAACAATTATTCCATTGCATTATAAAGACTTACTTTTTAATTTTAATGTAAAAAAAATAGCTAATGTTCAACAATTAAAAGCGGGCGATATATTAATGGTTGGTGGGGAACCAAGATTATATTTTAAAGACTATCTGCAGATTAGTTTATCAATTGTGTCTACGCTTATTTCACTCTCAATATTATTTGTAACACTTTTTAGAAAATAAAGGTTTTTATTGAATGAACGATCTAAATGATAATATAGGTACGGGCGAAACAACTTCTCTTAAAGATTATATCAATCTTATTAGAAATAATATTTTACCGGTAACAATTATAACTTTGACAGTACTGCTTGTGGCAATTATCTATGCCTTAAATTCCATTAATATATATAAAGCCACTACATCCATGAAAATATCCAAACCGCAAGGAAGTGTTCTAGAAAATGCTATCATGCCTGGACTGCAAGGTTTTACCGATGACAGGTTTATCGCCACAGAAATTGAAATAATGAAGAGTTATAATATCCGTTCTTCCACTGCACGTGCATTAATTGATAGCTTCAAAACAATAAGCAGTCCTGATAGTTTTTATATCATATTAAATCGTAAAACATTATCTAATAATGGGAAAAGTAAACTTTTATCGATTGAAAAAATTGCAAAAAAGTTGAAAACAGATGTAGATATCAAGCAAAAAAGAGGAATAGATATAATTGATATTTCAGCAGAATCGCCCTCACCTTACGAAGCTGCTCTTATTGCCAACTCTTATGCAAATGCATATAATCACTTTAATCTAGAAGAAAATAGAAATCAGCTTACGATAGTTAAGAATTTTTTGAGTAAGCAAAGCAAGGAGAAGCAAGTTGAATTAATTCAAGCGGAGGATACACTAAGCCGGTTTCAGGCTAAAGGCGGGATAATAGCTCTGGGCGAACAAGCAAAAGCTATGATAAAGCAGCTTTCAAACTTCGAAGCTCAAAGGGATGCGGCAAAAATCAGTCTTGCAGCTTCAGATAAAGTATTAAAATCGTTAAAAACCGAGCTGGCTAATCAAAATCCGAAAATCGTTGCATACCTTGATAAAATTGCATCTGAATCATATTTTAAAGCTTTGCAAGAAAGTTTAGCAAGACTTGAAGTTAATAAGGACCTTGCTTTAGCCGATAAAAGTCAAAGCATTAATAAAACGGTTATTATAAAAAAGTATAATGAGAAGATTCAAGCTTTAAAAGGTCAGTTAAATCTGAAAATTGATCTTTATAAAGCCAGTATATTCGCCACTAGTCCTGAGGAGATAAAAGACCTCACTAAAAAAATACTTTCGGAAGAGGTAAATAATAAATCCTTACAAATTCAAGTTTATGAGTTAAACTTGCTTGTTATTCAATATGAATCAAAATTTAATAAATTACCTAAAACATCTATTGAATTAGCTAGGTTGGAGAGAAAGAGAGAAGCAGCAGAAAAATTATATTCCTTACTGGAAGAAAAATATCAGGAAGCTGTCATTAATGAACAATCACAACCGGGGAATGTTATTATTGTAGACCATGCAAGAAGACCTAATTTACCTTCAAAACCTAATAGAAAACTTATAGTTATTATAGGATTGATTCTCGGATTGGGTTTATCATTTGGTTATGTATTTATTAAAAATTATTTTGATACTACCATTAAAACACCGGAAGATATACAAAATCGAAATATTAATTTGCTATCATGGATTCCCCTGATTCCAGGTCTTGTAAATGGCTCAAAGGATTATGAATTTATAGTGGCTAAAAAACCGGATGCGGCACCGAGTGAGGCTTTTAGAGCATTAAGGACTAGAATTCAATTATCAAAAATTGGAACAGACGCACTGAAAACTATCCTTGTTACTTCTTCAACTCCCCTAGAAGGGAAAACTACTGTATGTGTTAATCTAGCAGGTACTTTTGCCCAGTCTAACAAAAAAACATTAATTATAGATTGTGATCTAAGAAAACCAAGAGTTCATGCTGTATTTGGATCACAACGATTTCCAGGTTTAGTAGATTATTTTTTTAAGCAAGCTACTCTTGAAGAAATTACAAGAAATACTGATGTGCCGAATTTAAGTTATATAACTACGGGGACAATACCGCCGAATCCTGCAGAAACAATTGATTCTGAAATTATGAGGAGTTTTTTGTCGGAAATGAGAAGTAGCTATGATCTGGTTATTTTAGATTCTGCTCCGCTGATAGCAGTTACCGATTCTGAAATTTTAGCTACGATGGTTGATGCATCTGTGTTAGTTGTTTCCGCTGAAGAGACGGAGATCGAACTAATGGAAAATGCAATTCAATTATTAAAAAGAGATAAGTCTTCTTTCATTGGAGTAGTATTGAATAAATTTGCATATAAGAGCGGTTACGGATCATATTATAAATATTATTATTATTATTCAAGACCTTCTAATGGTAAGAAGCATGGCAAAGCCTCTACTGAAAAGTCCTAATTAATATAAATAAGTATTCTTATAGTATCGCTAAGAATTCTTTTTAGCATAAGACGAATTTATAATAATAAAAATCTGCCGGTTTTAGTTAGGTTCAGAAAATTATTTCTATTTATGTAAGATTATGGCTGTATAAAATATTTTTCAACAGCAGATTCATGTATTTTAATTCATTTTTATTAACTATCTTAATAGAGACTGTGCAAGTAATTTCAGCTAAACCACAATACTCAAGAATTTTGATGCTAATGTAACGTATTAGATTCAACTAAATGAAGAATAATTATTTACCTGCCTAGTACTTCGTTTCATAAATATATATGCAATGTCAGGTTATACAATTATTTCAT
>CAJXGP010000408.1 GCA_913053915.1 uncultured Ignavibacteriales bacterium
TAATAGCCTCGAACGAAGTTCGGGGGTTATGAGAAAAAGAAATCGACACAACTGCAACGCAGTTGAATTTTGGAATGTGATGAAGATTCCCGGAATCTCGAATTTTTTAATTTTCTAACCTGCTAACCTCTTTGCCTTTTAACCTTTGTTCCCATAATGTTAAGGAGTGCCCGGCAACAAAAATATTACACTTTTTTGGAGATAATTTTGTATATTTCTAACACTTTATCGGAGATAATTTTAAATATATTCAACACTTTTTTGGAGATGGGTGATGAAAAGACAATTATACAAAACTTTACTTGAATGGAAAAGGAGTTCAACTCGTAAACCTTTATTGCTTCAAGGTGCACGTCAAGTTGGTAAGACCTATCTTGTTAACACTTTCGGGAAAAATGAATATTCCGATTTTATATATTTAAATTTTGAACAATATCCAAATTTAAAAACTCTTTTCACAGGTAATCTGAATCCTAAAAATATTATTAATAATATTAGTTTGTATATTGGACGAAAAGTAACTTCTGAAGATACCTTAATCTTTTTCGATGAAATACAAGCTGCACAAGATGCACTTACATCCTTAAAATATTTTTGTGAACAAGCTCCTGAATATCATCTTATTGCAGCAGGGTCTTTACTGGGAGTAAGTGTTGGGAAACAAAGTAGCTTTCCCGTTGGTAAAGTAAATTTTATGCGATTGTATCCAATGAGCTTTTCAGAATATTTGACAGCTTTTGGCGAAGAACTTCTGCTTGAAAAACTGACGAATATTGAAATAATTGAACAACTGCCGGAAATATTACACAACAAATTACAATCACTTCTTAAGATGTATCTTTATTTGGGCGGTATGCCGGAAGTGTTGCAAAATTATTTAGAAAATAACGACATTGTTTCGGTAAGAATAATACAAAAAGATATTTTAGAAGCTTATTCAAGGGATTTTTCAAAATATACCGTAAAATCACAGGCAATTAAAACTTCAGAATTATGGAATTCAATACCATATCAATTAGCTAAAGAAAACAAAAAGTTTAAGTATTGTGATGTACGAAAAAAAGCCCGTGCATCTATGTTCGAACAAACAATTGAATGGTTAAAAAGGGCTGGTCTCATCAATTTAGCTTATAACATAAGCGTACCAAAACTTCCACTTTCAGGATATACCAATTATTCAAAATTTAAAATCTATTTGTTAGATACAGGTTTACTCGGAGCAATGTTAAATCTTTCTTCAGATATTATTATAAAAGGCTCTAAACTTTTTTCTGAATATAACGGTGCTTTCGTAGAAAATTTTGTTGCTTCGGAACTTGTTGTAATGGGAATTAAAGAGTTATTTTATTGGACATCAAAGAGTGATGCAGAAGTTGATTTTGTGGTTCAATTAGAAAATTCAATCTACCCGATTGAAGTTAAAAGCGGCACAAGTAGAAATTTAAAGAGTCTAAGAAGTTATGCTGAAAAATATAATCCAAAATTCATCTATAGAATTTCACCCCGAAACTTTATTCAGGATAATAATTTTATTAATCTTCCGCTTTATGCAGTATTTCTTATAAAAAAAATTGCACTGCTGTCGCCGACCCCAAAAGAGAGACAAGCACTCGGTGGCAACAATGAAAATTTGAAATTCCCCTGATGTTGAGAACCATTGCTCGACAGCCGGATATAGATATCCCAGGGAATCTCGAACCAAAACCTTTTAACCTCTTTTCAACATTGAAAACATTTTGAGGGATTGTGTCAGTCGTCGCATTGCTCATTCTTCGCAATAACGTTGGAGTGGGCAGTACCGCTATTTTAATAACATTCGTCCATACAACTGCTCAACATAATTCTTCCACGGAATAAACGAAATTCCGTTTTGTTCATAAACACGAGGCGTTCTGCAAACGCAGAGGGCTTTCTTAACTTTGTGGTCCTTCAAAAAGGACTTTAATCCTGTCAATTTTTGCGGCATCTCCGAAGATTTTATTTCAACTGCTATGATTTCATTATGCTTTTCCAAAATAATGTCAACTTCCGCTCCGTCGGAAGTTCTGAAGAAATACAAATTGATTTCCTCTCTCAAATAAGATAAAGCCTTTTTTGTTTCGAGAATAATAAAATGTTCGAAAGCATCGCCAAATAACGGAGTTCCTTCTGTTAGTTCAACCGAAAGAATTTTTTTAAGAGCAAAAGAAATGCCGGTATCGGCAAAATAAAATTTCGGATGGCTTATCAACTTTTTACGATGAGATTTGAAAAACGGCGGTAAAAAAAATCCAATATGTGTATCAACTAAAATATTAAAATATTCCTTGATTGAATTTGACGATACACCGACTTCCCGTGCAATATTACTGTAATTAATGATATTTCCGTTTTCAAATCCTGCCAAATCTAAAAATCTTGAAAAAGCCGGAAGATTTCTCGTTAATGCCTCGTCAAATATTTCTTCTTTTAAATATGTACTGACATAACTTTCCAGCAGCATTTTTTTTACGTCATTTTTTTCGGCAAGGAAAACGTTCGGCAAACCGCCGTATTGTAAATAGCGATTTAATGAAAATAATTCCCTAAGTTCAAAATACGAAAATGGAAACAATTGAAAAGTAACGGCTCTACCGCCAAGCATATTAGCTTGATTACGTTTTAATTTTCGAGCGCTTGAACCGGTAAGGAAGAATCGAGGTTGCCAATCCGATTCAATTGCTCTGTGTACCTCATCCAATAATCCTGGAATTTTTTGAACTTCATCAATTACAATTACAGCGTTTTTCTTTTTTAAACCGATAATTTCAGATGATAAAATTGACGGATTTTTTGTGTATCTAATTCGTTCCTTTTCATTCAATAAATCAATATAAATATCATATCGAACGGTATGCTTCAGCAGCCATGTTTTGCCGGTTTGGCGTGGGCCAAAAAGAAAACAAGAAAGATTAATTTTGCTCAAATTTAACGTCCGTTTAACTTCCACAATTAGCTCCTATTTCAGTTTTTACGTGTATTTTTTAAGTGCAACCTAAGAAATTACGCGTGTTTTTGCAAGTCTTTGGATATTCCCGGGACCTCAGAAATTAAGGGAATCTTGTATCCCAGGGAAAGCTTACAGTTAAGGTTCCGGGAATCTTGCTCCAAAACCTTTTAATCTTTTAACCTCTGTCCTTTTGTCCCTTCCATTTGCATCTCATAAAATACGACATTAGTATAATTTGTCATTGTTATGTTAAAAATCAAGCACATAACAAAAAAGTTTAATT
>CAJXGP010000409.1 GCA_913053915.1 uncultured Ignavibacteriales bacterium
AGCCACCGCTTTATTAATTGTTCCTGCACCTAGACTGCCGCCCAATATTAAAATCGTTTTTTTACCGGAAGATAATCCGAATGTTTTTAATGCATCTTTTTTACTTAAAGCGGAAAAATAATTTCGTATTGGATTTCCCGTTAAAAACAATTTATTTTTATTTCTGAAATATTTTTTAGAATCTTCAAAACTTATGAAAATCTCTCTCGCTTTATTTTCCAGCATTCTGGTTGTAATACCTGGATAACTATTTTGTTCAAGAAGAATAATTTTCGCTCCCATAATCCAAGCGCCGTAGATCGGTGGTCCCGATACATAACCGCCGGATCCAATGGCAACTACAGGTCTAAACATTATATTGATAACCAAAGATTGTAACATAGAAACAACTAATTTTAATGGAAAGAGAAAATTCTCAAGCTTAAACTTTCTTGAAAATCCTTTTATCCAAATTGATTTAAACTTATATCCGGCAGCAGGAACTATTTTACCTTCGATTCTAGATTTAGAGCCAATGAAAAGAATTTCAGCATCAGGCGCCATAGATTTAATTTTATCGGCAACGGCAATCGCAGGGAATAAATGCCCTCCTGTTCCGCCTCCGGCAAATAGAAAATGTAATCTATTATCTTTCAAGCTTTAAACCCTTCAATAATATTAGAATTTATTTGTTGTTGCTCAACCAAGTTTTGAGGAATTGAATTAGCAATAGCAATATTGATTAAAATGCCGATTGAAATACTTAAAAAAATCAATGAAGTACCACCATAGCTGATAAACGGTAAAGGTAATCCCGTTGTAGGGATTAATCCTACAGCAACAGCAATATTAACAAAAGCATAAACAATAATTGAAAAAGTAATTCCAAACGCCAAAAGTTGTCCGAATTTATCTCTAGCCTTCTTTGCTACTAGAATACCCGCAATGAACATAACCAGATAAGCGAACAAAACAGAGATAGCACCAATAAATCCTATTTCTTCACCAAGTATCGAAAAGATAAAATCACCGTACGCCTCCGGAAGAAATAGGTTACTTTGTAGACTATGCCCTAATCCAACTCCGAATACTCCACCGCTGCCTAGCCCCAGAAAAGACTGCCATACCTGTAAATTTAATGCACCTCCGTATTCGATTGTATGTATAAACGCAAGTATTCTCTCACGTGAATGAAAAAATAACATAGCTGCTATCCCGCCCGCTACCAAACAAAATAAAGCTGCTACAAGAATATGTTTTATTTTTGCGCCACCGACATACATTATTACCAAAGAGATAAAAACTAAAAGAATTCCATTACTAACATTAGGCTGCAATAATATTAATACCGAGATAACTATTACCCAAAAGAATAAATAAAGAAAACCGTTTTTATAACTTTTAATTTCAGCACCTTTATCTTCCATCAATGCAGCGAGATGTATGAATAAAATCAGTCTAGCGGCATTAGTCGGTTGAAAACTAAAAGGACCCAATTGTAACCATCTACCGGCACCATTTATATCTTTAGCTACAAACAAAGTAATGAACAAAACAAATACTATAGCAAATATTGCCGGTTTGCTAGATTGCTTATAAATATCATAAGGCACAAACGAAAAAATAATCATTAAACCTAACCCGATCAGCACCTTTAATAAATGATAATTGAACAAACGGAATAAATTATCGAACTTGAATTCGCTATAAGCACTGCTTGCACTCATAACTATTATCAGTCCCAAAAGGATTAATAAGAATGCATCGAAAAAAATTATTAATGCTAGTTTTTTCATTACAACCTGTTTACTGCTTCTTTAAATACTTTTCCGCGATGTTCATAATTTTCGAACATATCAAAGCTGGCACATGCAGGCGAAAGTAAAACTATTTCATTTTCTCTTGCCTCCATATTAGCAGTTAATACCGCATCAGCCATATTTAATTTAATTTCGACTCTTACCAGATTGTGAAAAAAATTAAATATTTTTTCGGCAGATTCACCAATTGCATAAATCTTTTCCACTTTTTCCACCGCCAAATCTTTAATCTTATTATAATCGTTCCCTTTATCTTGTCCGCCTAATATTAAAAAGATAGGTTCATCGAAACTTTTAAGAGCATACCATACCGAGTCGACATTCGTGGCTTTTGAATCGTTTATGTATTTTACTCCATCTATTTCCCTGACAAATTCCAAACGATGTTCAATACCTTTAAATGATTTTAATGCTTCTATGATTTTATTGTTATCCAAGTCGATTAACTTAGCAGCATTTATTACCGCCATAGCATTTGCATGATTATGTTCACCTTTTAAATATATGTCATCTAGTTTACAAGAAAATTCAAGTTTTCCATTTTCTTTAAAGACAATTGTATCGTTCTGAAGAAAAGCTCCGTCAATTAATGATTCCTTCAACGAGAAAAAAGATAAATTACTTTTACATCCTGTAAAAGCCTTGTTTAAAGTGGAATCATCTCTATTCAAAATTAAAAAATCATTTTCGTCTTGGTTTTTATAAATTCTTAATTTTGATTGAATATAATTATCAAAATTATTTTGATAGCGGTTTAAATGATCCGGTGTAATATTAAGGATCATTGCAATTTTGGGTTTAAAATCATCTATGAAATCCAGTTGAAAACTCGAAACCTCCAAAACAACAAATTCATCTTCTTGGACATTTAACGCAATTTCTGAAAACGCTGTTCCTATATTACCTGCGATATATGATTTAATCCCACAGTTATTAAAGACATGACTGCACAAACTAGTTGTAGTTGTTTTTCCATTCGTTCCGGTTATTGCAATTAACTTACCTTTGCAAACACTCCAGGCAAATTCGATCTCACTAATTATTCTCAAATTTCTTTGTTGAGCTATTTTCAGTACTTCAGCATCGGAGGGAACACCAGGACTGACAACCAATAAATCACAATCAAATATTTTGTCGGAGTATTGCCCTGTTTCAAATTCTATTTCATTTTGTTTCAAAATTTCAATAGAGCCGGCTATAATTTCTTTATTGGCTTTATCACTTACGAACGGGATCCCACCCAACTTTTTTACAAGTTTTGCAGCACCGATTCCGCTTCTCGCGGCACCGATAATAGAAACTTTTTTGTTTGTTATATTCATCAACGTACTTTAAATGAAGCCAAAGTTATTATGGCTAAAATTATTGCAATTATGTAAAACCGTGTTACAATTTTCGGTTCGGGCCATCCAATCATTTCAAAATGATGATGTATGGGAGC
>CAJXGP010000410.1 GCA_913053915.1 uncultured Ignavibacteriales bacterium
GTTGTCGGTAAATGCTGAATGAAAGAAAGGTTGAAGTTGGATTATCAATCTTCACGGAAATGACGAAGCAAGGGGCAACAATGGTAAACGTGTGTTTATGAAGAAAGTTTTATTGTTTATAGTAAGTATATTTTTAATCGGTACCATTTACGGACAGAATAAAGTCGGTACAACTGCTGCAGCCTTTTTGGGAATCGGCGCCGGTCCAAAAGCAATTGGAATGGGAGGAGCCTTTGTTGCAGTTGCAAACGATGCATCTGCGCTGTATTGGAATCCTGCGGGTATATCGAGAACTGCAAAATCATCTGTTATGATTGAGCATACTAGTTATCTACTTGGAACCAGTTATAATTATTTTGGAGGCGTTGTTGCGCTGGATGATCAAAATGCCATCGGATTGAGTGTAATTGATCTTGATTACGGCAGTGAACGGGTTACAACAATATATAAACCCAACGGTACTGGCGAACAATGGACGGCTAAAGATATTGCTATTGGATTAACTTATGCACGCAATTTAACAGATAGATTTTCCATCGGTGGTAGCGCAAAGATGATTATACAACAAATATGGCATGAATCTGCTACGGGGTTTGCCCTTGATGCCGGTGTATTATATATAACACCTTTTAATGATTTACGGATTGGAATGGATATTTCTAATTTTGGTACCGATATGAAAATGACCGGACAAGACCTTTATATTACGCATAATCCGGACCCTTCGGTAAAGGGTGATAACAGTAAAATTCCTGCTACCTATTTTACGGAAAAATATCCACTCCCGTTACTATTCAGAATTGGGCTTGCAATGGATGTCTTAAAAACAACCGATAATAAAATTACGTTGGCTGTGGATGCTCTCCATCCGAGTGATAATACACAAAGTATTAATGTCGGTGCTCAATATGCTTGGAATAATATGATCTACTTTAGAATTGGATATAAATCACTCGGCGTCCCGGATAGTCAAGAGGGATTAACTTTTGGTTTCGGTTTGGGTTATGAGCTTACTTATAATTTGACTTTGAAAGTTGATTACGCTTACGAAACTTTTGGCTTGTTGAAGAATATTCAAAAATTTGCTTTATCCGTTAATTTTTAACTTGCTATGGGAGGGTAAGATTTATCTTGATGTTTTTAGTTTTATACTAAAATTACTTTTGAGTGAATTACAAGGTCGATATATTTTTTACATTTTTTAGGAAGGATATTCTAAAAATACATCTATTCAATTAAGTGAATTGTAATCCTTAATTATTGGATAACGAGGTACAATTAAATAATTTAATTATTAATTTCAAAAAAAGGAGAAGTTATGATAAAACGGTTATCAACATTTGCTATTTTAGCTTTAATTCTTGCGTTTACGGGGAGTGCCCTTGCACAGGTAAACGTAAAATTCCAGATTGATATGGGCGTTCAAATGCAATTAAAAACATTTGACCCTGCAACCGATAGTGTCCTGATAAGAGGAGATTTTCAAATTATGGCTGGAGATACCGTCACCTGGGGCGGAACGAAGTTTGTTATGAATAAATCAACTAATAATGATTCCATCTATACTTTAACGGTTCCCTTTGCCGATTCAGCCAAAGGTAAAACTATTGGGTTTAAGTATGTCATTAGACATAAAGGCTCCGATACATGGGAAAATACAAACAATAAAACCTACACCATAACTACCAGTGCCAATCAAGTAATTCCGCTCGTTTACTTTAATAATAGAACTACAATAGGTATTACTGTTACCGTTACATTTGAAGCTGATATGAGTAGTTTGTTAGGCCTAGGTTTTAATCCTTCAACGGATTCGATGGAGGTTAGAGGGGGTACGGCACCGCTAAATTGGGGACCTGGCATTTTGATGTCGCAAAATTTATTAGATCCAACAATATTTAAGGTAGCAGTAAAATTTACAGGCGTTCCGGGTGCAGCAATACAGTGGAAGTTTCATGCCGACCCGTCTTCAAATTTTGCTAATGGCGGTTGGGAGAATATATCAAACAATCGAATAGTTATTTTCCCGAAAGCAGATACTACAGTTGGTCCCATTAAACCGGTAATTTTGCTTGGAGGAAAAACAACCGCTGTCGATACAGTTACTTTTACTGTTAATATGAACGGTGCACATGAAAAATATCATCATACATTAATCACAGGGTTAAAGAGCGTGTGGATTGCCGGAAGTGTTCCTCCGTTAACATGGCCTACAAATTGGCTATTTTCCGATACTGTTTCCGGTGGAGCATTGATCAGAATGTATGATAACGGAACTCACGGCGATGCAAAAGCTAATGACGGAATATTCTCCAACATTCTTATCTTCCCATCCGGTTCTACTACACCGGTATATTTTAAGTATGGTGCGGTTTTTGATAAAGTTGATACCTTAAACGGAGGTGCCAGCTATCTCGATAATGAAGCCCCTTTTGCAGCTAATCATACGCTAGTCCTAATTCTGAACGGCGGTAAGATGACGGAAGCTAATAAATTTGGCGATCAGATTACCGGTGTTGAAGAACAACCAACCGGAAATCTGCCGACTAGTTATACTTTAAGCCAAAATTATCCAAATCCCTTTAATCCAAGTACCAGCATCGATTATTCTTTACCAAAAAGCGGTTTGGTAACTTTGAAAGTTTATAATGTGCTTGGTGAGGAAGTGGCTACTATATTCCAAGGGTTCCAGAATGCCGGACATTATGTAGCTTCATTTGATGCTTCTAAACTTGCCAGCGGTATTTACCTTTATCGTTTACAAGTCGGTAAATTTTCCGTAACAAAGAAGATGCTTTTGTTGAAGTAATATTATATGAGCTTTAAAGATTCTAAAAATCTTTAGGCTTATGTTTTGTTTTAATAAAATCGAATAGTTGAATATTTACTGAATCTTTATTTTTGTAATTATTCATTGGCTCTAATAAAGGGGTCGTTTGAGAAAGCGACCCTTTTACTTTCAATAAATTTTTTTTGTCAATAAATGCTTAATATATGGCAAACTTAGTTGTGCAATGTAAAAATTTATTAAAAGGGAAAGCATCCTTTCTACAACAAAGAAGTTGCTTTATCGGAAGTGGGAGAATATTATCCTCAATAATATTTTTGTTTTTCCCTTAAAGAAAACGGGTATGTCAAGAAATTAAAGCTAAATAATATTTTGCAGTTCTTAGGGGGTGGAATAATAAGTTGTAAATCTATAATATATAAATTATTCTATTCCA
>CAJXGP010000411.1 GCA_913053915.1 uncultured Ignavibacteriales bacterium
CAGGCTTTTTTTATTCTTTATCTATTGTATTAATTAATCGGAATTTGTTGCGCAGTACTGTTCAATTTTTACGATAGTCTAAAATATTGGATTTACATGAAAATAGTTGCGGCAATAATGGAATATGATTACGGTGCTAGAGCACGCGGATTCTCTTTTGAATACTATAATGTTTTCCTTCCTCTTTGCGATATATACGGAAAAGAAAATGTACTGTTATTTGATTACTTCACGGAGTTCAAACAGAACGGTAAAGTTAAAATGAACAATAAACTAAATGGACTTATCTCTGTTGAAAAACCGGAAATTGTAATTTTTTGTCTGCTGTGGGAAAATCAATTCGATGAAAATATTGTTTCTTCTTTGAGGGAAAAAACTAAAACCGTTATTTATTTTCTTGATGACCCCTGGCGTCAGAAATTTGTCCGGCATTGGTTAAAATATTTCAATTTCTTTTCTACCCCCGATTATTACATGTTTAAGTTATATGAAATTGAAGGTTTCAAAAATGTGATTTATTCCCCTTTTGGTTTTAATTCGGCAATATATAAAAAGCTTAATCTCGATAAAACTTATGATGTTTCATTTGTAGGCGGTTATAGCCCTCTTAGGAAATGGATTATAAGACTTATAGAAAAAGAAGGACTTAAAGTTAATGTATTCGGTAGGGGATGGGGTAAAAGAGGAGCATGGATTTCTCAAGAACAAATGGTAGAAATTTTTAATAGAACGAAAATCAACTTAAATCTTTCTAATGCTATTTATAAAGGACCTGATTTCTTGCTTTGGTCTTTACACTCATTAAAAAACATTAAACAATTAATATTACTGAAGAAGAATAAAGAACAAGTTAAAGGACGACATTATGAAATTAACGCATGCGGCGGATTTCAGTTGAGTTATTTTATTCCAGGGTTAAATTTAATCTATGAAATTGATAAAGAAATTGCTGTATATGAGGATATAACGCATATTCCTTCATTAGTGAAATTTTTTCTGAAAGCAGATGAACTTAGAAATACTATTGCCGGAAACGGTTGTAAAAGATCACAAAAAGACCACTCAGCACAAACTTATATGAAAAGACTCGTTGAACATGTGTTAAATAATCCGGAAGATTGATTTAATACTATGATTGAAAATAATAATCCACTTGTTTCTGTAATTATACCTGCATATAATTCTGAAAAATATATCGGCCCAACTATTAAATCCGTGATCGGTCAATCTTATGAAAATTTTGAAATATTAATAATCGATGACGATTCTTCCGATAGAACTTCTATGGTAATAATGGATATTGCAAAATCGGATAAAAGAATAAAATATTTTAAAATCGAACATTCCGGCAAACCTGCTGTTCCGAGAAATATCGGGATAATAAATGCTAAAGGAATATTTATTGCATTTTTAGACTCTGATGATATTTGGGCTAAAGATAAACTAAAGGAACAGGTAAATTTTTTACAAAAACATCCGCAACTTATTTTCGTGTATTCAATGAGTGTCACTTTTGGTAATGTTAATATAATATCACCCTATTATGAAGTATTGCCTTTATTTCATAAAGTAACAAGGAATAAAAAAGAGCTAATCTCCAAAGGGAACTCGATTACGTGTTCATCAGTCTTAATAAGAACGGAATTTCTCAAGATAGTTGGCGGTTATGATGAAGACCCTGGACTTAAAGCAGTTGAAGATTTTGATCTTTGGTTAAGATTAAGTGAACTTGGTGATTTCGGTTTTATCCCGCGAATTCATGTATTTTACAGAATACATGGCACACAATCATCCGGCGATTGGGAAATGAAACGGAAAAGAATACAATATTTGTCAGTTAAAAGAAATATTAATCTGCGGGATTATAAGTTTTTCCGGAATAAAGGAATTGTATTGCGTATCATTAGAAATCTTGTTCATTTTTTTACATATTTAATTGTAAGAATTCTATCCCTTATTTGCAGTAGGCGCCTCTAATCAATTTGATTTTATGAATTATAAAAAAAGAAAAATATTATGTGTTTCGGTTATGGAGCATTGGGGCGGCGGCGAAGAGTTTCTTCTAAAAATTTTCAATAATATAAATGAATTTGAATTTATCCTATCAACACCTGACGGCTTACCGGCTAATGTATTTCAACAATCAGACATAAAAGTAATTATCATAAATAGTCTTAAAAAAATTTATCGTGGTAATGAAAGCTGGACGCTATCTTCAGTAATAAAAATTATAACGAATATAATTATTTCCACAGTCCAATTAATTAAAGTAATTTTAAAGTATAAGATTGATTTTATATTATGTAACGGTAATTTTGCAGGCTTATATTGTATATTAGCTTCAACAGTAACATTAAAAAAGATGATTGTGGTTCAACATCTTTTATATAAAAAAGATTCTTTTGAAGGCAAAATGGTTTTTTTAATAAATAAATTTGCTTATAAAATGGTATGTATCTCTGATTCCGTATTTTATCATGTGAAGCAAATATTGGGTAAAAACGATAAGGATAAACTAATAACAATTTATCATGGAATTACTCTTCCCGTTATTAACGAAAAAGACAATGAGATAAGTTATATTCAAAAGAAAATTGTTAACATCGGAATTGTCGGTAGTTTAATAAAAATAAAGGGTATCGATTTATTAATAGAAGCAATTAAAGATATTATAACTTATAACCGGAATGTACATGTACATATATTTGGTACTGTAAGAAAAAACGACGTTGATTCTATTAAATATGAAAGTGAATTGAAGGAACAGATCAAACGATATAGGATCAATGAAAATGTTCATTTTCACGGCTTTGAAAAATCAAAAGATACAATTTATTCCAATTTAGATATTGTAGTAAATTATTCAACGATTGCCGAGTCATTTGCCTTTACGGTGATTGAAGCTATGGCTTATAAAAAAATTGTTATAGCCACGGCGGTTGGTGGTCCAAAGGAAATTATTACCGATGGTTATAATGGATTTTTATTACCGGCTTCAGAAGAGAAAAAATTACGCGAAAAACTTGATTATTGTATTAAAGATCTAAATTCTTCAGAATTTCAAAAGATTAGAGAAAACGCACGGAAAACCGTCGAACAGAATTATGCTTTGAGTCAATTTATTCAAAATTATAAAATTTTTTTTAACTCCGTTTTTACACGATTTTAAAATAGACTTAACAGAGTCTTTACTGAACTTTGTTATCTTTCTTCCTGAGCCT
>CAJXGP010000412.1 GCA_913053915.1 uncultured Ignavibacteriales bacterium
ACCTTCATTTCAAAGATATCATTTTGCTGCTCAAAATACAAGTAATTTTTAATAGGCGTCGGCACGCGAATTGACTCACAATTAATCTAACCCTGAAATATAAGAGAACTAGTCGTTGACTCAAAAATAAATCTAATTCAAACGAACAACAGCCTGCACGCCGTCTTTTCGGCGGACTAACACAAAGCGGCAGATTTCTCAAGTTAACCCGGGTTATCAAAAAACAAAGTTTACTTTTGTTATAAATTATATATTTCCGATAAATTTAACAAACACAATTATTAAAAGAGCTCCCCAAAAGATTAACCACAGGATTTGGCAAAAGCTTTTCTCAAAGAAACCTCGAACAAACGGAACATTGGGATGCATATTGAATGATTACCCGGAATTTAATAATTTAGCGTAAAAAATTGAAAAAAATCACATAATTTGAAACAATTGTTTATCTTTGACATTAGTAACTTAAAAGGTTTGTGTGATTATTTTATAATATGAGAATTAATAATAATCAATCGGAAAATAATATTTAGATGGGAAAACAATCATCCTCAAAAAGTTGAAATCATTGATTACCATTAATAAACGGAAATTTGAAATGGAAAAATTATTAAATATTCACCCGGAAGAAATCTTTTTAGAAGAGTTTATGCGACCTTTTAAGTTATCGGCATATAGACTTTCTAAAGGTTTAGGAATCCTTCAAACAAGAATATCCCAAATAATAAATGGAAGAAGACGGATAACATCAGATACCGTTTTAAGATTAAGTTCTTTTTTTGGTAATTCTGCAAAATTTTGACTTGGATTACAAAACGATCATGACATTGAAGAAGAAAAAAATGGTCATTATGAGATATTTAAACGAATTCAAAAAACAAGATAAAAAAATATGAACGCACCTCAACAATGTTAACAATTGCAAACAGGCATATAATTAACTATTAACAAAGGAAATAGCATGACTAATAAAACATACCAGATTCGGATTGCATTAAAAGAAATTAAACCTAAAATTTGGAGACGAATATTGGTTCCGTCAAACTTATCATTACCAGATTTTCATAAAGTCATTCAAACCACAATGGGTTGGACAAATTCACACTTACATCAATTTATTAAAAACAAGACTTATTACACTGAAAAATTGTCGGATGAATACGATTGGAGTGAAATGAACAATGTAGATTACAAAAAAATAAAAATATCAGACTTGTTAAAAAAGGAAAAAGACAAAATGATTTATGAATATGACTTTGGTGACGATTGGGAACATGATATTATATTAGAAAAAATAAATCCTATTGGAGAAAATAAAAACAATCCTATTTGTTTGGCTGGCAAAAATAACTGTCCTCCGGAAGATTGCGGCGGAACTTGGGGGTATTCTAATATGTTGGAGATTTTAAAGCAACCGGACAACGAAGAATACGAAGAATATATAGAATGGATAGGCAAAGATTTTGACCCCGGATATTTTGACAAAGACATAATTAATAGTATGCTGAAAACAGAGGATTTTGGATGCTTCGAATTATTTTAAATTATGACAAATCATTTGGTTGAGAAAAGTCCTTAAATAATTGCTCCTTTTATAGGACTTTGAATTGGCTACAGTAATTTTAAATCAACTTATCGACACGCGTATTACTCATCAAATTTTGAAAGTGAATTCACTACAAAAGGTTTTAGTCAGTACATAAGTTTCGGTCTTAATGTGCATATATCAAAAAAAATTCTAAGTTCTCTTGAATTTAAGAAAATGATTTTGAATAATATTAAAATATCCGGGGGATTAAAACCTCTAAAACAAACAGAAAATTATATATCAAAAAGTGGATTGATGGACGTGGGGATAGCATTCGGTATTAGTTATAACTTGTGAAAATCTCCTATAATTCATTTGCCAAAATTATTGAGAATCAATAAATTTCTTGTATAACGTTATAAAGAATTCATCTCGAAGCCTTGATAAGTTGAAGGATTAGGAGGCAATAAAAAGCCGCTAAAAGCGGCTTTTGGGAGTATGTGGGGGCTGAAGGATTCGAACCTGCGACCCCCTGCTTGTAGGGCAGGTGCTCTAAACCAACTGAGCTAAGCCCCCCAAATTGTTAAATGAATTTTAAGAACCTTTAAAAAATTGAAACGAAAATATCTCATTTTTTATGGTTAAAAACAAATCTTCAAAAAAATTAATTTGAGCGAGCGACGGGGTTCGAACCCGCGACATCCAGCTTGGGAAGCTGACACTCTACCAACTGAGTTACGCTCGCAATTTATAATATTTTCTAAGCCTTTTTGTTTAAAATTACATAAAAATTCTTTTCTCTACAAATCATACGGTAATTTTATTATTTATCATTTCAATCTATGATATTTGATTTGTCACCTTGTTATTCTAAGAAAAGATATTATTGAGCAAATATCTTGCGCAAACCTTTTAATAATTTTAGATTCTAAAATTATTTTTTCTTCTTGTATCATGGAAATTAATCGGAATAATTTTTTTTGCAAGCAAAATTATTTATTCGTTGATATTGTTAATATAGGCAGCAAATAAATAGATTAACGAAACATTGCTTTGATACTACCCCATGTTCTTTTAACACCGGAGATATTTTGTGTAATCGGAGCCGGACCATTCAAATAGCTTATAGTCGTAGTTCCGTCGGAATTTCTTTCGGCAATGGCGAGACGATACATAAATTGAGTACCGTTTATTTTGTAGATCTCGGTATCCAAATAATAATAAGTGGAGTTACTTCCATGCGGTTTTGTAGTATAAATCGTTACCCATTCATTAGTTTCATTTGTTTTTCGTTGAAGCGCAAAATATTCTACATTTTCTTCGATTTGTGTTTTCCATGTTATTTTTATATCACTATTGTATCGGGTAACGGTAAAATCATACACATAAGCGCCGGCAATTACCAATGTAACAAATATAAACGTAATAAAAATTACAGATAATTTAAATTTCATAGTATGTAATATATTTCACTTCTTAAATAATGTCAAGAAATTTTAATTAAAAAGCGATTGACCGATTTGACTCTCATTTATCGTTTTACTTTTGAGTCTACTCTAAAAAGTATTGATGTATCATTCTGAACACATTCACTTCATGCAATGTAAACTCCGTAAAGAATCTTTCGTGTACGCATAAAAGAAGCTCGATTTTTACAATAAAACCGAGCTAATGAAGTCGGAACGGCGGGAT
>CAJXGP010000413.1 GCA_913053915.1 uncultured Ignavibacteriales bacterium
CCACGTTCCGTTATTTTATAATTTTGATAGTATAAGTTCTAGAATATCTTTTATATCTTCAAGGTCTTTCTTCATATAAGATTTATTTATCTTCGTTTCATAGTGATAATTTCCATTATTATTTTTGCCGATTAGTTCAGCATCATTCAATTCATTTTCATCAGAATAATTCTCTAAAATTTTTTTCGCTCCCTCGATAGTGTATTTTTGTTCTCGCAATAAACTTTTTATATAAAGGACAAATTTAATATTTTTATTGGAATAAATTCTGTTGCCGGCTCTGTTTTTTTGAGGTTTTAATCCTTCAAATTCAGTTTCCCAGTATCGAAGAACATATTGCTCTACCCCGGTAATTTTACTAACCTCGCTAATGGAATAATAAAGTTTTTTTAGAGAAAGTTTTTTCATGGTTACTGAAAATTAATTAAGCATAAGATAATTAATTGATTTTCCAAAAACAAGATTTATAAAAGAAAATGAAAAACTTCTTTAACTTAACTTTGTAAGTTATTTCTTTTTTTAACTATATCAATTAATTCCTTGATATCATTTAACTCGTAATCTGCATTATGCTGCGTTGTGTTAAAAGTATCTCCATATTTGGCAAATGCTGTTTTCATGCCAACGTTTATTGCACCTTCAATATCCCGTTCCGCCCAGTCCCCTACCATTAAAGCTTCATTAGGTTCAACAGACATTTTCTTTAATATCATAATAAATGGAGCAGCATTAGGTTTTCGAAAACCTGTATCTTCAAAAGTTACCACTTCATCAAACATATGATGAAAATTCATATAAGCCAGCCTCAACCAGGCTTCTTTAACAGGAGCATCCGATAGGATACCCATTTTTATTCCCATCTTCATTAATTGATTTAATGTTGGATAAACGTGTGGATACGGGATTAATGATGCTTCCCTAGCCCTTCTGTATGCAACTATTCCCGCAGATAATATTTTATAATCAACTTTTTTCAATACCCTTGTTAAAAATACATCGAATACTTGTTGATATTCAATCCCTTGCTCCCGATAAATCTCATCAATTGATTTACTTGCTTCATCGTAAGTAATATTTAATCCTGAATCTATCATAGCCGGAATTGCTTCTTCAATCGCTCTGCGTTTCATCTTCATAAAATCAACAAGCGTATTATCTAAATCAAAAATAATTGCTTTTATCAATCACTACCTCCATTCTTTCCCAAAGTATGTATTAATAAAAATACGGCGGCACTATATCCATTTTCCTTAAACCCTGAGATATAACCATCACAAGCAGCCGCAGTTATGAGCGTTTGTCTAAAGTTCTCTCGATTGGCTAAATGAGACAGGTGTATTTCAATTTTAGGTATTTTGCATTCAATTAATGCATCTCTGATTGCTACCGATGTGTGTGCATAACCCCCTGGATTAATAATTATTCCATTAAATTTTTTTTCGGCAGATTGTACATAATCAATTATTTCACCCTCATGATTTGATTGAAGAAAAGTGAAAACTACGTTTGGAAATTCAGCAATTAATTTATTCTCTATATCTTTAAGTGTTAAATTACCATATTGATTTTCATCTCTTTTTCCCAAAAGATTTAAATTAGGTCCATTAATAATTAATATTTTCATTACGACTCGGTCATTTCGTTAATAATTTCTCTCATTTTAGGGGTAAGGTAAATTTGATCAATTCCCAGTTCTTTTAAAGCAACGGATAAAATCATTACTTTCCTCTGAAGATTAGCCATTTTGTTTATTACTATCACCTTGTTTTCTTTTAAGATACAATATCCTCCTTTAAAGTCTCCTTTTTCGAAGCGAACTTCGGCACCTAATTGTAATGCTATAGCTTTTAAATCTTTTATAATTTCTTCAAATTCTTTTTCCTTTATCTTCATCTTACGATTTTCTCTTCTATTTTAAATGGTTGAAAAAGAGCAAAGTAAATTATTGAAAAATAAGATAATAATTCAATTATTGGAAAACCATTTAATGATTTAAATCGACTAATAATCAAGTTTATTGCAACTGTATTCTCTAAATTATTCCCTACGGTTAGCAAAAGAAAATTATAATCATATTTCATTAAATAAATTTCAAATGGTAATGTTATATAGATTATGAGAGTAATTATAAATAGCCATCCGTTCTTTTTTAAACCGACCTTTGCTGTAGAAATAAATAATGTAAATGAGACAATTAGAACAATATAAGCTACAAAAGTAATAACGGTTGGAATGTATAAAATGCGTAAAATAGCTGCTAAGTTTTGTCCATTGATGAACGGTTTTAGTTGGTAATTAATTCTTTCAAATAATTGGTATGTTATAGATATCCGGGTTAAATACCCGCCTATCCAAATTATTAGCGATAAAACGAAAATAAATAAAAATATTTTGGAACTAAGCTTCAGTTTTTTCATAATTAGATTTATTTAATTAAGTTAAAATAAAAAAAAATTATGATTGTTGCTTCGATAGACATTGGAACAAATACGGTCATCCTTTTAATTGCAGATGTAAATGAAAGAACCGAAGAAATTAATTCTATTTTAAATGAGTCCGGAATTCCGCGTATCGGAAAAGGATTAATCCCGAATGGTCCAATTTCTAATGAAAAAATCAATGAACTATTCAAAATACTTGATGAGTATTTCAATATTATAAATAGGCTGAATTGTAAATATACGTTAATTACAGCTACCAATGCTTTCAGAATAGCTTCAAATGGGAAAGAAATAGCAAAAAAAATTACTAAACATTTTAATGTGAAAGTAAATATAATATCCGGAGATGAAGAAGCCAGGCTGTCATTTTTAGGAGCTCTTTCCGATAAAAATAAGGATGGAAATTCGTTGGTTATTGATATTGGAGGTGGAAGTACAGAATTAATTTTCGGAACAATCAATGAGATAATTTTTAAGAAAAGTTTTCCGGTAGGAGTTGTATCCGGTATTGAAAATTATTTATTGCATGATCCTCCTGTACAGGAAGAAATAGAACGGTTTATAATATTCTTAAATGGTATTTTGACACAATTGGCAGTATTAAAAATAAGTCTTCAGATTTTGACTTCAATCGTTGTTTTGAAGACTTAGTATTTTGTTCAGATGAAATAATTTATTTTACGGCTTTATTAATCTTATACAGACCATACTTACAAAACCCAATAAAAGACGGATATCAATTTGGTGATAAAATGGTATATCCTTATA
>CAJXGP010000414.1 GCA_913053915.1 uncultured Ignavibacteriales bacterium
CCATTGAGCAAGCCCATCTTTATTGCCCGTCTTTGGAACAATTTCATCAAATACAATTTGGTGTGACAGAATCTTTTTAAGGTTAAATAAATTTTCTAAATACGACCATAAATCAGGAATCATCCATAAAGGATAAAACCTATGCATGGTAATAAAAGCACTGGCATCAACACAGTATATTTCTCTTACTTTAGATTTCATTTAATAGCCGATTAACTCTTAAGCCAAGTGCATGTGCTGCATCCGTATAATTAATATGGCTTGCATTTATTGCTTCAAAAACGATATTATAAAAGGTTTCACCTCGAGAAGCTTTACTTTTAACTTCTGGTAATACAAACGCTTTCTTTTTGGGTTTATCATCATTTTTATAAGTTGCTTTTATCTCATCCAGTAATGTATAAAATTTAACATCAGGTAACATTCCTTCTTCTTTTAACCTGCGGAGATAAACTTCACGACTAATTTTTAATTTGCGGGAATAGGTTTCTATCAGCTTCAAATCATCAGTTGGAACAAGTGTATTGACGGGAGCCAGGAAATTACCGGCAAATGTATTGCAAGCCCATTCCTCTTTTTGATTTTGCTCTACCTTGTCAACCAAACACATTCCGGATTGATGTCTGATAATATGAGCTAATTCATGGAAAAGGGTGAAAATTCGCCCTGTATAACTATGGTTACTATTCGTTACGATAACATACGGTAAACTATCGGTCATACAGAAACCTTGAAGTTCATCCATTGGCATGGAGAATTGAAATATTAAAATCCCCAATTTCTCTTCAATAGCCATTCTCCAATTTCTATACGCTACACTTCCAGATTTCCATTTTAGCTGTTGCTCAATCCCTACCCCTAATAAATCTCTTAAACGTGTGGTTATTTCTTGTTCACTTTCAATATTTTCTATTTCTTCTATCCAGTTTAATTTCTTCTTCCAATAATTTTCACCTTTTAAATCGTTGGCTATACTTTGCAGATGAACACTTCTTCTTAAAGGGAGCAATATCTCTTTAGAAAGGGAACTGTCAGCGGGAGATAAATTTCTAAAATCTTTAGGCCTTTTAATTTTCTTTGGAACTTCAGACAGGAAGAAAACAGCAAGTTGTCTTTTATAATAAGTTGCCAGATTTTGCAATTTACCAAAGGGTATTCCTTTCCCCTCTTTTTCCCAGGAAATATAACGGTCAGAATCAATAGAAAGCTTAATAGCCACTTCTTCAATATTGTAGCCCGCTTCTTGTCTTGCCCATTGTAAAACTTTTGGATTGATATTAATGTTAATTCTTGCCATAGTATTGCCCAAATATACTCATAATCATTTTAACCTGATTAATTCACAAATTGTATTAGTGTTTATGCCTTGCTCCCAACTATCCTGGTTTGTCTCCAAATTTACAACTATTCTCAAACAAAGAATAGACAAGGGCATTAAAGTTTGTGGCTTTCATGTGGGATGGGTCAAAACCGGTTTTTAATTCATCACCATCACTATAAAATAAAAAATAGCTGAGGTCCAATGAAGCTAAGATGTTTCTCGTAGATTCTCAGTTTAGCCTTAAACAACTTCACTGTTAAAAATGAGCTTGTTGCCCTGATACCTGATGATATCCTGTAATTCCCGAACCCCGTTTACCTGTAGTCCTCTCTTACAGGATAGAATGTGTCAACGATTTTGCAGTCGGTAATTGCTTTGCCCGAATGCTCGACATTTGAAGGGATGATAGCAACTTTCCCCGGTTTAAGCATAAAAGTGTTTTTCGCAATGGTTAGCTCAAATTCTCCTTCGGTTATTTGCACTATCTTTATCTTTAGCACTTTACCAGCCATAAAACATGCATTGTTGTGGCTTGTATTTATTTATCCAATACTGATATTCAACGACTTGCCTAATCCAAATTCTATAAATTTGTAGAGGCAGATAGTTGTATATCACTTTTCCCATTTTAGTTCAACGTACAGTACATAACTTGTCCCGACTACTTGGCGGGATTACAGCTTCGCCTAATACGATACTTTGTTGTACAATTATTGTTTAGCCTCCTGTATAGCACTTTTATTGAGAAACTATCTGTCTGTAATTAATGAAGAATAAAATTAACTCCGATTACAAAATCAATAGAATTCAATAAACAATGAACGATTATTCCCAAATATATATTTTTCTTATGTTTAACCATGTATATTAAAGGTAATACTCCTATTGTTCTGACGACAAACATCCATGGTGTCCAAGTATGATATAAAGCAAATAGTACACTATGAATTATCGGGGTCCACCCTTTTAAGTTCGGAGGCATACGAGGAAGAAGATATCCACGAAAATACAACTCTTCTATGGCCGGCAAAATAAGAACGATAAATAATAATAGCACTCCATAAGTTATTATCAATGTTGTTTTTGAGTACTCATTACTCAGCCCCATATTAAGAATCATATCTGATGGCATCCAATTAAAAAGAGTCATAATAAACTTTGATGTAAAGTTAAATATGGTGAATAGCAAACCCGTTATAAGAAACACAACAGGAACCCAAACAAAGTACTGCCAGGTCGGAATACGTTGGCAGTATTGTATTACACCATTAAATAAATTTTTTCCTGTCAACCGTTTTTGGTATAGTAGAAAACCCAATTCAAAAGGAATTAATACAAATATACCTGCTAACGATATAGCCATTACCGATGGAAATCCTTGTTCTTTTACAAAAGGAACTATTGCGAAATAAAAAATACCACCAAGTAGTCCCGGAAGGAGATGTAGTACTATTGATTTCAAGAGAGAATGCTTTACAATGTCATTTTCCATTTTTTATCTTTTCTTAATTGCTTACCTAATTTTATTTTGTGGCATCTGCAATGTTGCACAACAGTCCCTTATCCACACCAAATGTACAATAACAAAAGAATAGATAACAGCAGGTTATACTTTTGCTTTTATCATTCAGGTGTCTGTCCGGATTGATGGAACAACAGGCCATGTACAATATTTACAGTTTTCATGTGGGATGGGGTCAAAACCGGTTGATATACTCTTCCAGCGAATCGGAGGTTTCCAATCCAAACTTTTTCCGGATGCGGTAACGGTTTTTCCGGATGGCTTCTTTTGAAATGTTGAGTACTGATGCAATTTGTACCGAGTTCATACGAATACGTATGAAAGCACAGAATTTCTGTTCCGTTTTGGTTAAATCGG
>CAJXGP010000415.1 GCA_913053915.1 uncultured Ignavibacteriales bacterium
ATTAAAATCTTTTTACTGTTAACATTAATACAAATCGGCAAGTACATAACTATATCTTATAATTGTGATTGTTCTAAAATTACAGGCTTTTCTTTAAATAATTGATAAATTTTATCAACTGCATTGTTAATTGTTTCATCTTTTTCTAAATGTAAATTCACCTCTAATTCATTAAGAGTATTTTCCCCAACGCTAATTACTAAAATATTGTTGGGTTCGTTAAGCAATTTAAGTTTATTAATATCATGCTTGTCTGCATTATCTATAGTGGTAATAAGTAATTGCCCGGAATCGGTTATTACTCTTGCCAACTCTCCCAGTCTTCTAATATGTACATCAGAACCAAGTTTAAGACTATTGATACTTAAATAATAAACATTAATGCCGGCTTCAAATAATTTCTTTTCCAACGTTTTAGCAATTTTTCGCTTACCTATATTAGACTGACCGGTAAGAACTATAAATTTTGTTTTATAACGATAAGTTTCGGATATCTCATTTGTGGTAATTGATCTTTTTTCCCAAATACTTTCACGTTCTTTAATATGTTTGCCAAGAATACTTCCTTTTATAAATGTGTCTTCTAATATTATGCCGCCGCCCGCAATTTCAAAATTATCGACAATAACAAACCTACTTGTATTTTCCAATTCACTTGTTAAATCAAAGGCGATAGGTTTAACAGTTTCGAAAACACATTCGGCAACATCATTTTCATCAATTTGTTGTTTGTTTCGATCAGATGTAAGATCCGAGGTATCTAGAACATTTTTAATTTCTACCAATTTAACCGGTGTTCTATCCGCAGCCATTTTTAATTTATAATTTTTATTTTTTATCATTGAATCTTTTCCTACCCAAAATATATTAGCTTTAAATCTGGTACTAACATAGGGCTGTTCGTCATTAACTCTTACCATCATTTCTCCCGGTCTAATATATATATGAGTAGTCAATGTAAAGCCTATTGATTCGCCTGTACCGGTGTCAATTTTTCGAGGTGTATTAAATGCTTCTATTGATTTTATAGCAGAGATTTTTTGAGATGGTAAAAATTTAACTTTATCGCCAACACTAATTTCTCCTGTTTCAATAGTGCCTGCAACGATCCGACGGTTATCATTTTGTTCTGTAAATTTGTATACATCTTGTACCGGAAATCTAAAAGGAAGAATTCCAAGCGGCAGAGATTTTTGAAATTTATCTAATTGATCTAAAACAGATAATCCATCATACCAAGTCAATTTATCGGATATTGATGTTATATTATCTCCTTCTCTGGCACTTATTGGAATAAAGCTTACGGGATCAATATTTATTTGCTTCAGAAACAATGAGTATTCTTTTTTTATTTTCTTAAATACATTTTGATTATAATCAACCAAATCCATTTTATTAATTAAAACAGTAACCTGTTTTAGTCCCAGCATTGAAACCATATACCCATGTCTTTTTGAATTTTCCTGAATGCCTTCATTAGCATCAATAACCAATAATACGGCTTCAGCCCGGGCGGCACCGGTAACCATATTTTTCAAAAATTCTATATGACCAGGGGCGTCTAGAATAATATAATCACGTTTTTTAGACTTAAAAAAACAACGTGCAATATCGATAGTAATGCCTTGTGCTTGTTCATCTTTAAGGGCATCGAGTAGAAAAGCATACTCAAAGGGTTTTGAATTTCCGGCACACATGGCTTTTACTTGTTCTAACTTTCCTTCAGGCAAAGATTTTGTATCAGCTAATAACCTGCCTATTACTGTGCTTTTGCCATGGTCAACATGTCCTACTATTACTATGTTCATTTGTTCTTTATGCATTACTACCTTTTACATATATCCGTCACGGCGTAATGTTTCTAAGCCGTTACCATCTTCTTTATCCTGAGCACGGCCTGAACGTTCGGCAATATTGGCGAACTTGCCGCTTTTTAACTCTTCTATAATTTCTTTCACTGTTCCAGCCTCCGATTCTACTGGGTATGTACATGGATAGCAACCCAAGGAACGATAACGTTTACCATTACCTTGATTTAGATATAGGGATATTATAGGGATATTTTCTCTATCGATATATTCCCAAATATTTAATTCGGTCCAGTCCAGCAAAGGATGTATTCTCACATGTGTACCTGGTGCAAAATTAGTCTTATATTGATTCCAAAACTCCGGCGGCTGATTACCAACATCCCATTCATTTTCTTTATCTCTTGGAGAAAAATAGCGTTCTTTTGAGCGGCTGCCTTCTTCATCAGCTCTAACACCCACAATAACTCCGGTATAGGGTTCTTTATTTGTATCTAAAACATATTTTTTTAATTTGTGATCCAATCTGTATCTTTGCCATTCCCCTGATAAAGTATGTTTCAAAGCTTCGCTTTTGAGATTTTTGCAGCAAGTTATATGGTTTACTTGTCCATCCGGAAATGTTTGTTTGTTTTTAAGCGCTTCACTATTTTCACCATAAACCATGTTGAGATTCCATTCCAAGGCAAGCTTGTCACGATATTTAATCATTTCCGGTATTTTGTAATGAGTATCTATATGAACTAATGGTAGCGGTACGTGTCCAAAAAAAGCTTTTCTGGTCAGCCACAATAAAACAGTACTATCTTTACCGATAGACCACAGTATGCACAAATTTTTAAACTCTCTGTAAGCTTCTCTTAATATATAAACACTCTGTGCTTCTAATTTATCTAAATAATCCATAGTTATAATCTATTGTTTACAATTAATTTTCCGGTTTTGTATGCAAACCGCATTCTTTATGTTCCGGCATTTCCCACCACCAACGCCCAGCTCTGATATCTTCGCCTGGTTTAACTGCCCTGGTACACGGTGCACAGCCAATGCTGGGATAACCTTGATCGTGAAGCCTATTATAAGGCACGTTATTTTCTTTAATATATTTCCAAATCTCTTCTTTTGTCCAATTTACTAACGGATTCAATTTTACCAGGTTGAAAGTGTTATCCCATTCAATTTGTTTGACATCACTTCTGGTTATTGCTTGTTCTTTTCTTAAGCCACATATCCAAGCCTTTAGCGTTGCCAATTTCTTTTGTAACGGTTCAACTTTTCTGACATAACAACACTTTCTCCTGTCCTCAACACTTTTGTAGAAAAGATTCGGACCATATTTATTAACCAGGGTTTCAACTTTTTTAGTATCCGGAAGGACTAGTTCAATTT
>CAJXGP010000416.1 GCA_913053915.1 uncultured Ignavibacteriales bacterium
TTATAGTTTAAGGAATCCCTCTATTTTCTCCCTGAAAGGAGGATAAATAATTCCTTTTTCTGTGATCAGCCCAGCGATAAACCTATGTGGCGTAACATCTTACAATAAAATAATAAATAGTCTTCATTTTGTATTAGACCTTGCCCCTTATAACTTGTATATAATAATCATTAGATAAGAAGCTGGTACCTATGCACACAAAAAATGTATTGCATATAGTATATAAGTATTAAAGCCAAGGTCGGACATTATCGAGCACTTATTAAATAGGGATTAAATTCAATCAATTCATAAGTCTATACACTACAATAAGATAGAATTAAAACCTTATTAATTAATTAAATTCAATCAATTCATAACCTCAAGGCTAACAGTCACTTACAATAAAACTATTTTAAAATAAAAGTCGTGTATACCTTGCATGTCCAACATTAATGTATTATATTTAAATTATGAGCGATAAACAAAAACAACTTGAACGTAGAAATACCACGGAGGCCGGCAAAATAGAGCGAGAGCTTTATCCCTTGAGAATTGCTGGCCTCTATGAATGGAAAAGTATTTTTGAATTGGACCAAGAATTAAATAAATTAAAACCTATTTTAATTGTACCTATGGACCAAAATCGTTATATCCTGGGATAATGAGGAGATATCATGAACTTACTAGAGACGCAACAAGAACGTCGAAGAAATAGTATACTTCTAGCCTACGAAGTTGAAAAATATAATATTAACACTATAACCATAAAGTCTAGGAATTTTTTAGAAATACTCGGAACTATTGCATATATTGGATGTGGGGATCAGTACAATTATTATATCGATGATTATCATAATTATTTTAAAGTAGTTAAAAATTGAGACCTATAGAGCAAAAAATATAACATAGGATAAGGGGGGGACTTAAATCATGAAAATTAAATATAAATCAATTATTAGAGATAATAGCGTATTTGACTACAGCGGGACAGTATTCACAAAAACGGAGTGTGATCACAAACATACCACCATTTCAGGGACAAAAGCTTGCTTAAAAAAATTATCTGAATATTATCCGGATAATTGCCACAATGGCTGGGCGCATTTTGGCGAAATTGTAAAAATAGAAGGGGGCGAACTAAAAAACTTGAATATCGCAGAATCACTAGAATTAAACGACATGTATTATAAGGAATATTGTACCGGCGGACTCACATAATTAAACTTTTAAAAACATTGAAAAAATTTTATCTTATTAAAACCACGGTTTAATGTGAAACAATAAATAAGGGGGATGAAATGAAAAGAATAATCAACGGAAAAACGTACAACACTGATACAGCGATAGAAATTACTGGAGCTAGTAACTCTGATGGGCAAAATAACAGTTGGACAACTTTATACCGTACAAAAAAAGGAAATTATTTTATCCACGAAAATGGCACTTCATGTTTTGCGATTAACTCAATTATTATTGTGGATAAAAATGGACGTATTTATGATGAAAATGAGTACGCCTCGCGCAATATCCATAAATGGTTGAAGTGCAATGAGATCGAAGATTTACCAGAAAGAGAATTGAAGCTTTTTAAAATCGAAGAAGCCTAAAAAATAATTAGATAATCAGGATAAAAAAGGACTAATCATGACAAAAAATCATATTATAGAGAGGCTGGAAAATAAATTACAACGAATAACCTCTGCAGGAGAATGTGCATTAATTGAATACGAGGAAGTTTTAAAAGATTTAAATCGAGATTTAAGACAGAGAGTTATTGCAAGCAGTGAATATCATGATCGTGTGGACCGTATCCAGGTCTCTATGCGAGCATGTACTATACTAAAAAACTGTATCGACGGAATAGTGCAAAGTACCTATTAAAGGGGGACTCCTATAATGAGACTTTTAAAAATACTAGCATATCAAATTAATTTTGAACTAACACACCTCAAGGCCAGACGCAAACTTAAATCATACATGGCCTGGAAAAGAACCAAAGTATTATCTTATTAATAACATTGTTTAATATTAACCAATAAAAAAGGAGAGAAAATGAAATATTTAAGAGTAACTGCCTACTCGGGTTATGGTTGGGACGTAGAGGTAAACGATGTTGAAATTGCCAGCAATGATATCATTACAGAGCATGGCGATATAATGGACATTACAGAAATTGATGCAATTAATGGACAAGCAATAGATGAGGATTAATCAAACCAATAAAAAAAGGAGCAATCATGGGAAAATATACGGTACTAGTAGGCAATATCAGTAAAGTTTTTACTTGTAATTCAAAAAAAGAAGCGTTAAAAGAATATAAAGTACATGCCAAAATATCAAAAAAAAATCATGGACTCGCGGCCAGTGACCCGGTATACCTGATTAATAATCAAGACGAATATGTAGAAGAACATCATAGATCTTTATAATATTAAATTTTATCAATCTAAGGAAGTGAAATTATGGAATGGTATAAAAAAAGCTTGC
Source organism: uncultured Ignavibacteriales bacterium (assembly GCA_913053915.1). The sequence goes on from CAJXGP010000416.1 coordinate 2,470, forward strand.
AACACTGTAAAGATAAAAAGGACGAAGCTCGACTTTTAACTAAAGAAACCCCGCTATATGAATATATAAGTTATGTTATCGAATCACTAAAGAAAAAAGCTGCTCTATTATATAGCACTAGTCAAGATTATAAAAGGGAAGTTGATCATATTGTGGCTTTAAGTGAAATAAGATTAAAATATGAGGAGGTAAAAAATTATGGGCGTGGAGCAGGTGAAGATGTATGTATTATAAATAATATAGATAATTATCTTGAAAAAGAATATTAAATTTTATATTATTAATATTAATCAATAAAAAATAGGAGCTGTAATGCTAACTTTAAAAATAGATGAATTTCAAAAAGTCACAAAAAAAGCATTTTATCAATTGCATCAGGATTGCAAAATATCTTTATTGGGCAATATTTCAAAATGTAAAGAAGCGGCTTTACAAGTTATTATTGAAAGATACAAAAAAGAATTCAAAATGCCGGTAACTGGAGTACATATTGAAAGTCAAGAAAATGTAGGTCTAACAATTACAATATATAAAGTAGAGCATGCCCAAAATGTATTTTATTTTGTCGAAAGTCGAATTGATAGCAGTAAAGATAAAAATTGCTCATGGGATGATGTAAGTTATAATAGCATAGTTTATGTATTCAATCTTTAAATAATATGAACCGATAAAAAAAGGGGATTTTATGATTAATTACACTATAAAAAATGGAAAAAATTCTAA
>CAJXGP010000417.1 GCA_913053915.1 uncultured Ignavibacteriales bacterium
GCGAAGCATTCATTAATGGAAAGGGGAATCGCTTTGCAAAGAAACTCATGAAAATGTAATTAGATTCGCTCCACTGCTGATTATCAAAAAAGAAGAAATTGGTTGGGCATTAAAACATATTAGATAAGTTTTACAAACTATTTGAAAATTACACTTGAAAAGCATGCCCCTGTTATTTCAAAAACTAATTTTGGAATAACGGATTTTTTATTTCATGTAATCATTTAATAATTGATTAGTTTTTTCGATTGCTTTTTTGAGTTTACTTAGTCTTTCCTCAGCGTTAACAATATCATTTTGTTTCCCGGATAATTCTATTCCCAATGCTTGCTCTGCTACTTCTGTTGCCCCAATTGTATAGCTAGCCCCTTTAATTGTATGGGCTTCATTAATAATTGCATTTATTTTTTTATCTTTTAAAAAGTCTTCAAGTTTTTTAACTCTTTCATTAATATCTTCTATATACCCGGATAGTAATTCTTTTTCAAACTCCACATCTCCCAAGCTCATATTAGAAAGATGATCAAAATCGAATACACTCTCATTACTCTCTTCTTTTTTAGTTTCTTCTTTCTGAACTGAATGAGATATTTTTAACCATGAGTCTAACATTTTTGATAATTTTTCCGGTACAACAGGCTTACTCAAATAATCGTTCATACCGGCATTTAAACATTTTTCTTTATCTCCCAAAAGCGCATGGGCAGTGATTGCGATAATAGGTATGTTTTTATAATCTTCAGATTCACGAATTTTTTTAGTTGCAGTTAAACCATCCATTTCCGGCATTTGAACATCCATTAAAATCAAATCAATTTTTTTATTTTTTACCGCATCTATGGCTTCTAAGCCGTTTAATGCAGATTCCACCTTATAACCTAGTTCTTTAATAATTCGCATTGCAACTTTTTGATTTATCAAATTATCTTCTGCTAAAAGAATAAGAAATTTTCCCCTTTCATTTTTTAATGCTTCTATATCCATTTCACCTTCAGAATTTTCAATTTTATTAAAATCATATATTTTGATCAACCCCTGCTTAGGCACATTAGTTCTTACATTATTTTGTCTCTGCAATCTCAATGTGAAATAGAAATTACTTCCCCTCCCCTCTTTACTTTCAACGGCAATTTCACCGCCCATCATATTCACAAATTCTTTTGTAATTACTAATCCCAGCCCTGTTCCACCAAATTTTCTGCTATTAGTACCGTCGACTTGTGAAAACGGTTTGAATAGATTATGTAGCTTTTCTTCAGGAATCCCAATTCCGGAATCTAAAACCGAAGCAAATATGATAATAAAATTGTTCCCAATTTCCTTAGATTTTACTTTAATTTTAATAGTACCGTTTTTAGTAAATTTAACGGCATTTCCGATTAAGTTTAAAAATATTTGCCTGATTCTTGTAGCGTCGCCTTTCAATAAGATTTGTGTATTTTCCTGAATTTCACGGGAAATTTTAATATTTTTTTCATTTATTTTTGAAGATAATACCGACACTGCATCATCAATAATATCGCCTAAATTAAAATCCACATTCGCAAGTTCCATTTTCCCGGATTCAATTTTTGAAAGATCTAATATATTATTTATAATATCGAGCAATATTTCTGCGGAATGCTTTGCATTGGAAGCAAAAGATTTCATTTCATCAATATCTTTGTATGAACCATTTTCGATGAGGCATAAAAGTCCTATTATCCCATTCATAGGAGTACGTATTTCGTGGCTCATATTTGCCAAAAATTGGCTTTTTAATTGACTTGCTCCGGCGGCTTCCCGAGCAAGTTTATCCGATTTTTCCTTTTCGATTTGCAATGCTTCCTCGGCTTCGTTTCTTAATTTTTGTGCACGTACTTGTTCGGTTATATCCTGAATATTACCTTCATAATATGCTTCAAGTCCTTCTTCATCGGTTACTAATCTTTCGTTCAATCTTACAATAATATTGCTTTTATCTTTGCGTTTCATCAAAACTTGATAATTTCGTAATTCTCCGTTGTTGTTAGTTATTCCATCAATTATTTTTTTTCTATCCTCTGCATCAACATAAACATCCTTAGCAATATCTAGACTTAACAATTCTCCTTTATTTTCATATCCTAATATTTTCATAAGTGCAGCATTAACGGTTAAGAAATGACCGTCCAAACTAGATTGGAATATACCTTCCGAAGAATTATTAAAAATTGAATGATATTTTTTTTCCGAAAGCTCGATAAGAAAAGACCTCTCTGAAAGCTGCATTCTCAATCTATAATTAACCGCCGCTCCTATTACCGAAAGTATACTTAAAAATAAAACAAAAATAACCGATACATACATATTCGGTAAAAAATAAATTGCTTTGTTATTTAAAAGGATTGCCGAAGCAAAAACGATATTGTAATAGATAGCAACAATTATTTGGTTTTTTACGTCCCAGCTTAAGAATAATGCCGAAGTGAATATCATCAGTCCTACAATTTGTGCGTTGAGCACTATGGTTTTGGGCATCAAATAAATCATATAAGCCGATGAGATGATAATCAACCCTAATAAGACATGCATCATCAGTAATAAATTTTTCCTCCCAAAATCATAATACATCAGTACCAAAACGGCAAAAGCAATTAAGGTAGCAAGCAGTCTGGTAATGTATATCTGAAAGGCAAAATGATGAAAATAATGGACCTCGAACACCATAGCAAAAAGCCCGGCTATAGCAATCAGAAATGCCATTACCTTTAACGGTGTAACTAAAAATTCTGAGGATTCTTTTTTAAGATGTTCAAATTCTTTCGCTCTAAAAGGCACAGCCTGATTATATATATATTCTATCACTGTGCGGTTATGATTTACAGCCATTGTTTTTTGCAACGTTTAGGTAAATTTATAAAAATTGAACCTTATTGATCTGTTTTTCCTAAACAATGTTAAATATAATCTACAATATTATCAAGATTTCACATCAATGAATATGTTAGATTCGTTTATGTTATTATTTTATATTTTCTAAGTGTATTTTTAATTTCGAATGATGGTAGCTGCAATTAAAAATTGAGCAAATATGTATTAATATCAGAACTCCCGACCCATAGTTTGAATACGATTCAAAGACGGTATATTTATAAATTTAGTCCGTTAATAAAAATGTTGTAATCTTGGTGCGAAATAATCACTTTAGTGGATGGAATAGAATAA
>CAJXGP010000418.1 GCA_913053915.1 uncultured Ignavibacteriales bacterium
AAATAAAATCACCATGATGATTTATAAAGAAAATTTATTTAACTTTCTTAAAATAATTCTGCAAATAGAAACTGATTATCATGTGAAGATAATTTTGTATTTTTGATTTATGGAAAATGAAAAAATAGATATAGAAAAAACGATTAATCATTGGATTGTAACATCAGATGATGATTATGAAACAATGATACACCTTTATGAATCAAAAGATTTTCATTGGTCATTGTTTATTGGACATATTGTAGTTGAGAGGTTATTAAAAGCTGGTGTAGTCAAAAAGACTTCAACTCATGCTCCTTTTACTCATGATTTGAGACGACTTGCGAAATTGTCACAAATCGAATTTAAAGATTTTCAAATAGGGTGGCTGGATACAATAACAACATTTAATTTAAATGCCCGATATGAAAGTTATAAGGAGGCTTTTAATAAAAAATGTACACCAGGATATACAGCAGAATGGATTTCTAATATTAAAGAATTAAGAGAATGGATAAAAACGAAGCTATAAAAATTGCACAAAGATATGCTGACTTTATCAATAAAAAGTTTCAGGTTGTGAATGTGATTCTTTTTGGTTCGTTTGCAAAGGGTACTAATCATATAAACAGCGATATTGATTTAGCCATTGTTTTTAAAACAATAGATGATGTTATTGATCTGCAAATTGAATTAATGAAAATGCGTACAGATGATGATTTGTTGATTGAACCACATCCTTTTAGTTTATCCGACTTTCAGACTTCGAACCCAGTTGTATCTGAAATATTAAAGAGTGGAATTGAAATCAGAAATTACTCAATCCAACAGGCAGTATAGCCAAGAAGAGTTTTAGTGTTTTGTAAGGTTCATCTCCCGCCTCAAAGTTTGTAACGCTGGAGAGTGACCTAGTCCGCTCTCCCTTACCGGTAATACCTCCCGACCTTTATAAGAAACCGGAAACCATGAAGAAACATGTACCATCAAAAACTTTTTTTGAATCTTAGTCCAATTAATCTTAAGATGACTCCGAAGTAGAAATTTTATAGAGTGGCGGGGGTGAAGAGAAATAATTACTTCCGTGCCGTGTGAACTATCATTGCGGCTGTTTAGGCGCTTATCAGTAATATTCGTGTTATTTTTGGCAGAAAAATTTTTGTTGTTTTATGTAACCTTTATAGATAAGGCTTACAGAAGAAAAAATATTTATTTAACTATTAAAAACCATTTTGGTTCCGGCTTGTTTAGGTTAGGTCTTCGAACATGATCGGTTTAGGAAGCTGCATTTTAGAACTATCCAAAAATATAGAACCGGGATGCTCCCTTCTTAATTATAATTAAATTCTCTTTGAACGCTTAAGGAATTATCCCAATTTCCAAACAGATAAAGTACGTCGCCGATCTTAAAGAATGACGGCCGGTCAAACAGATGCAATTTCATTCCTTATATAAAAAATATTTTTTATTTCATTTCCGCCAAATGCGCCGAAGATATAATAATCGTAATAAATAATTTTAATACCATGAATATATTCTGTTAATGTTTTTCCCGAATTTGTTTTCTTCTTATTATGTAAACAGCCAAGTTTTTTAACTGTCTGCTTAAGCTCTTTAATGCTAACCGGCTTAAGAAGATAGTCTGCTGCGCCTCTGCTTTTTAATGCACTGATGCCAAATTCTTCGTGGGTGCTTACGATCACTACCATAAATTTACGTTCATCGTATTCTTCAAGAAAGTCAAATTCGTTGAGGACAGGCATATTAATATCGAGAAATACTACATCAGGCTTGTTGATTTTTATCATCTCAATTGCATTTATAACAGAATCAGCCAATCCCAGAATTTCAATCTCAGGGCAATAAGTTTCAATTATCTTCTTAAGATTTTCCCTTCCGCTTAACATTTAATCTTTCACAAATGCAGGGTAATTATCTTACTCTACTTCAAACCGGTTGCTGACTAATGTATCCGAAATTAAATTTCCATTATCAAAACCAAAAAGTAAACGGAATCTGAAAATTCCTGTGTTGGTAATATAGAGTGTATCAATCGATGATGAATATGGTTGTACGCCAACTGTTTTAAAAGTAAAAATTGCCCAGCAAGGATTACCCCAAAATCTGCCCTTTAACCAATTTCCGTTATTATAATTATCTACCGCAAAAACGGCGTACTACCGCACTTTCCATAATAAACTGTAGTATCAGTATAGTTTTTAATTATGATTGGAATAGGAAGGAGCTTTCCGTTAAAATAGTAATTCAATGAGTCGGTAGATAAAGTAATATCTTGTAGGTAATTAATTTCCAATAATTCCGATTCGATTGTTACATTCTGGTTTTTCTTTACATCAACTTTTACGCTGTCGGAATGATACCCTTTTTTAGAAAAATGAACAATGTAAATTCCTGATTCAATATTTGATATGATAAATTGACCGTTCGAATTAGATAATACGGTTTTAGTTGAAGGAGTTGTAGAAATTAAGACTCCTTCGATACCTTTTTTGGTTAAAGAGTCTTTCACTTTCCCTGTAATTTCAGTTGCGGCAGGTTCAGGATTTACGATTATTTTATCATTATTTTTATTGCAAGCAGGGAGAAATAATAAAAATAGGATAATAAATAATTTTGATATTGACCTCATTTTAATTCACTTTCAAATATTTATTAGTCTTCCCTAATAAGGTATTTTGTTTGTGAAAAAGTTCTAATTTTTATTAATATTCACAATTAGAAAACTTAAAAACGTATCTTTTTAGATACGTCTCATTGAATTTAAAATGTGTCCAATATAGTTTCCGGATGTTTAAATACAATATTCAATAATATTTTGGCTAAGCCTTCCGGTTTTCTTCTACATGTTCCAGATTTTGAAGCGTCGATGTACTTATTAAATAAGTTAGTAAACTTATTCGTGAAAATCAAAATATTTTTTTGATTTGCTTTGGTTCAGGATTTGCAAAATAAAATTCTTTCTCAGTTTTTTTTTACCTTTTAATATTTTTAATTGTAACGGCGTTAAATTATCTTGTTCATTTTTGGGAAATACCAATAGCATTAAAATTACTTTTCCTTTTGTTATCCAATAGTATATTATTCTAACACCGCCATTTTTCCCTCTTTCTGAAACTTCCCATCTTATTTCTCTTAGTTCGCCGCTTCCCAGGGTTAGTTTACCTTTTTCTGATTTGAAATTAATTC
>CAJXGP010000419.1 GCA_913053915.1 uncultured Ignavibacteriales bacterium
TAGAAAAACTAAACGGTGCTGTTCAATTATCAGAAGCCGGTTATAAAGAATCGGCTGTTGTTACTTCCAAAGAAATTTTTAGAAAGTATCCCGGAACTAAAACTATTCCTTCTTTCAGAATATACTTTGCTAATGTTTTAGCTAGCCTAGGGCTTAATGATGATGCTTTTGATGAATTTAATTCCATTAAAAAATTAAACCTTAGTGATCAGCAAAAAACATTGGTTAACGCTAAGTTGAAATCTTTAGCCGAGAAACTTTTAAATAGACATTAAATTAACGTCAAATAAACTTTCATAAATGGAGATCCGGGAAATTTTCAAAATTTCGGGAATCTCTATTGCCGGGGCACAGTCATAAGTGAGGATGAGGTTGTTCAAAAGTAATTTTTACTTTCATGATGAAGAGCGGAGTAACGGATAATCTTTGATTTTATTTTCTATTGAGACTCACTTCGTTAGTATAAACTTTTTGTGGAGTATGAGATTTTTTACGGAGTTTAAAATGACACATCAGTACTTTTCAGAGTAAACTCATATATAAAAAAAGGAGGTTTTAAACAAATGTTAAATACCTCCTTTTTAAGAAAGATTACGTCATTTTTTTTATTTCTTCAACAATATTTGGATTTGCCAGAGTGCTAATATCACCGGTATCCTGTTTGTTTGCTAATGCGGCTAATACCCTTCGCATTATTTTACCTGAACGCGTTTTAGGCATATCAGGAACTATCCAAACTTTCGCCGGTTTAGCAATCGGACCGATTTCAGTTGCTAAAGTATCGGTAACTTTCTTTTCGAGCTCAGCAGTTGCCTCTATTCCAGGCTTAAGAGAAACAAAAATGTGAGGAACTTTTCCCTTAATCGGATCAGCAACAGGAACCACTGCAGCTTCACCGACTTCTTCAACCATCAGTGCCGCCGATTCAAGTTCTTTTGTACCTAAACGATGTCCGGCAACATTAATTACATCATCAATCCTTCCGAGTATTCTATAATATCCGTCGGCAGCCTGGACAGCTCCATCATTACAAAAGTACGGCCAATCGTGCCAATCTTTACTTTGAGGATCTTCATTATACCGCTGATAATATACTTTAACGTATCTATCATCATCGCCCCAGATAGTCATCATTAATCCGGGCCATGGATTCTGAATACAGATATTACCTGCTTTACCGCTTCCGGCAGGCAGTACGTTTCCGTCATCGTCAAATATAATTGGATAAATTCCCGGTACACCGGGTCCTGTACTCCCGGGTTTCATTTTATGAACACCGGGTAAAGTAGAGCAAAGAAATCCTCCCGTTTCTGTTTGCCACCACGTATCAACTATTGCGGCTTTTTTCTTCCCTACAACATTATAGTACCATTTCCAAACCTCAGGTTCAATTGGCTCGCCAACAGTAGTCATGTGTTTAAAGGAATAATTATATTTTGCAGGTTCATCCGGTCCAACTCTTCTTAGTGCACGAATTGCGGTTGGAGATGTATGGAAAATATTGACATCCAATTCCTCTGCAATACGCCAAGGTCTTCCCGGATCAGGATAAGTAGGTACTCCTTCATAAATTACCGATGAAGCTGCTAAAGAAAGAGGACCATAAACAATGTACGAATGCCCGGTAATCCAGCCGATATCCGCCATACACCAATAAACATCTTCCGGATGAATATCCTCGATATATTTTGATGTACCTGTAACATAAGACATATAACCGCCAATTGAATGCTGAGCTCCTTTGGGTTTACCGGTCGTTCCCGATGAATACATAATGAATAAAGTTGCATCTGCAGGAAGTTGCTCCGGCTCAACGCGTGAGCGCTTATAATTTTTAAGTAGATCATTAACTATAAAATCACGACCATCAACAAGAGGTGTTTTAGCAGAATATTTTCCCGGATATCTCTGCCAAATGAGAACTTTCTCTACTTTCTGCCCCTTTTTCAAAGCTCCTTCACAAGCAATATCCGCTTTTTCCTTATGATCTAGAAGATTTCCTCCGCGGTAATAAGAATCTGCTGTAATTAATACTTTGCTTTTACCATCAATAATTCTATCGGCACAGGCTTTGCCTGAAAATCCGGAAAATACCTGTGAGTGAATTATTCCCAATCGTGCACAAGCCAGCATAGTAATAGGGAGCTCCGGAATCATCGGCATATGCAAAGTAACCGTATCGCCGGCTTTAAGACCGCAAAAATCTTTCAGTAAAGCCGCCATTTCATTTACTTTTACGTATAGTTCTTGAAAGGTTATATGCTGTATAGGTTCATCCTCCGGCTCCGGGACAAAGTGAATTGCGGTTTTATTTTTATATTTCGGTAAATGTCTATCTATACAATTGTAACTGGCATTTAATTTACCACCGATAAACCATTTGAAGAATGGAGGATTACTTGAGTCGAGAATTTTATCGTAAGGTTTGTACCAATCGAGCATATCGGCATATTCTTTATAACACTCAGGAAAATTTTCAATACTGAAGCGCTTTAACACTTTATCGTCTTTTATATTAGCCTGAGCAATAAACTCTTTTGTAGGTTCAAAATAACCTTCCTCTTTCCAATGAACAGCTATCTGCGCCTCCGATACCTCTTCATTATTCTTTTCACTCATAATTTAACTCCTCTTAAAACTATTGTTAATAAAATTTGAATTATCCAAGTGGAAATACGGTTTTTCCGTAAGTTTCATTTAACACTTGACCTAAACCGGCGTAAACGGCAGAGAAACCACAGAAAATACCTTCCCATCCGGCAATTACTTTAATTACACTACTCCCTGTTGCCTCTCCTATTGCCAACAGCCAAAACAGTATCCACAAAGTTAAGAAAACTATCTGAAGCGCCTTATTATGTTTAAAAGTAGCGATCCACATAATAAATGTGAATATGCCCCACATAATAAGATATGCAACCACACCGCCTAGAGCAGCAGCGGAATACCACCCTAATTTAGGAATTATAATCAGGAAAACAAAAGACTCCCAGAACAAACCATACGAAAGAAAAGCAGTTAAACCGAATGTATTTCCTTTTTTCCACTCCATCCATCCGGCAAAAATTTGAGTTAATCCTCCATAAAAAAATCCATCACTAATATCTTATGCGCGGCAAGCCGCAATTTAGAAATTATGTTTAAACTATTGCATTTTTTTTAATTTCTAATTGACTCCGTTAG
>CAJXGP010000420.1 GCA_913053915.1 uncultured Ignavibacteriales bacterium
GAATTGGGATTTGATTAGAAATTAGGTTAATTAGAATAATTAGAAATTTAAAAATAGCAATAGTTTAAACATAATTTCTAAATTGCGGCTTGCCGCGTTATGATTTTATAAGAATATTTATTATTCAATTTTAATTCTTTTAACGGAGTGATGAAAAATGAAACTGACAATGAATAAAGAGTTATTCAAACATATTTATGATGTTGTAGTGAAATTTAATGAAGTCGATATGTTGCATATTGTTAATAATGCTGTCTATTTTAATTATTTTGAACAGGCAAGGATTAAATACGCAAAAGATTTGGGTGTACTTCCAAAAGATGGTATTTTAACAGACGGTACTGCTTTTTATATGGCTAGAAATGAAATTAATTATTTGAAGGTTGCTACATTTGAAGACCATCTGTTGGTTTATACACGGGTTTCTTTCATTAAGAATAGTAGTTTCGGTTTTGAACATATAATTGAGAACGCAGATACTAAAAAAGTAATTGCAGAAGGAGCGGGGATATTAGTTCACGTTAACCCGAATGCCGGGAAATCCATTCCGCTTTATAATGATTTTTATGAGAAGGTTTATAAGTTTGAAAAGAAAGTGGATATTTTACAAGAAGAATAATCCTTTATACAAAAACTTTAGGAATTTCAATGCGAAAGATAGTTTTTGATATAGAAACATGCTCTTTTCCATTTGAAACTCTTTCCGAAAGTCAGCGAGAATACCTTTTAAGATATGCGGAAAAAGAAAAAGATGAAGCTCTGAGAGAACAAAAAGTCGATGATGCAATTCGTTATCTCAGTCTCTATCCTTACACTGCAAAGGTAGTTTCAATTGGTATCTTCGACGTTAATAAAGGGAAATCTTTTGTATATTTTGAAAGCGATACCGAAGAGCAATGGCAGCTTGAAGATACAAATGTTCAATATAAAGGTCTTACGGAAATCGAAATGTTAAAATCTTTTTGGAGAATAGTTGAAGTCACAGATCAACTTATATCTTTCAACGGAAGAAATTTCGACACTCCTTTTTTAATGACCCGTTCCGCTTTAAACAAGATTAGACCTTCGAGAAATTTAATAACTAAAAGGTATGATACTTCATTTCACATTGATTTGTTAGATCAACTTACCTATTTTGGATTAACAAGAAAATTTAACCTCGATTTTTACTGCCGTGCGTTTGGAATAAAATCCCCGAAATCAAAAGAAGTCTCCGGAATAGAAGTAAAAAACCTATATGAAGCCGGAAAAGTAAAAGATATCGCAATTTATTGCGGAGATGATGTATATGCTACATATCAGTTATATAAGGTTTGGGAGGAATATCTGCGTTTTTAGTATCTACGTTTTTTTGAGCTTGTTAAATTTTTCTTAAAGAATGTGTGAGTTCGTCCGTTTATAGATTAACATATTTGAATCATTTATGAGCTTAAAATAAAAAACAAATTTATTTTTAGTGCTGATTGTATTTACAATAAAATGTTTTTTAAGTCTAAAATATAGTAGAAATTATATAACCGATCATAATATATCCTCGGAGAGGATCAATAAATTTAAATGATGTGAGCCTCTTCTGAAAAGACACTTTTCTTGCGAGAAGTTTTGTCCTCTGTTAATATTCACAATTCTAAAATTTACAAATGACTTTTTAAGATACGCCTCATGATATAAAATAATTATAAATCCTCTACAAGTATTACTACCCTTTATTGTTATTTATCTGTTACAATAATACAATCTCTGCAAGGTTTAATAAAAAGATGCTGTTCTTTCGCTAAGCTTATTGGCTCACGGCAAAAGGGTGTACAATGCTATGCCGACTTTTATGTTATTTGTTTTTTTTTCTAAATATCTTTTAGAGCATTTACAACATCTTCAGCGGAAAAATAAAGAACGCCGCCTTTTTGTATATGCTTTTTTCCAAAAATCACCTTAATTATTTTTGCCTCTTTAAGGAATGGAATTTTAGTAATTTTTTTATCTAAAGAATCCATTACCGTATTTAATTTTATTCTATCATTCCACTTTACTTCACCTACCACATAAATGTTATTATCTGCATCTATGGAAATTATATCGATTTCAGTGTATTTATTCCAGTATCTTTTTGCCGGTATAAAATTCCCTTTTCTCTTTAAAAGGAAAGGAATGCTTAGTCTGCAAAGGTCTTCGTAAGCTGCAGAAACATATCTATTCCATTCGCTTTTAATCTTTTTCATAACCATCTCATTTAATCCAAGTTCAATCAAGGAACGATGCGGAACGACAAAACGAAAGTAAAAATTCAAAAATGGGTCGGCAATTTTATATAATGATCTTTTAGCATTTTTTTCTTTTTCTCCAAATGGGACTTCTCTTTTCAAATAATTCAACTCAATAAGTAATTGTAATGGTTTTGAAAGATTGGTTGCGGGCTTGCTAAGCCGTCCGGCAATTTCGGATAGCTTATTGACTCCGTTTCCTACAAGTGAAAGTATAGAATTACTTTGCATAGAAGTGCGCATTTCATCTAGAAATAAGATAATCGGCTCATCGTAAAACAACGAATATTTTGATAAAACCAAATATTCCGCCGCTTTAAATAGCGAATTATATTTTGTACGTTCTACCCAATAACGGGGAACTCCGCCCCAAATAGAATACTCTTCAACTGCCTTTTCTGCGGAAATGTTTAATAACTTTTGCAAATGGAAAACCGACAAGTAGCCTAATTTTATTATTGATGATGCCCTACCGTATAAAGGAGATTTTGCGCTATCAAACAGATTTGCCATCATACTTTGAGAGCTTCCGCATAAAATTAAATTTATACCGGATAGATTCCCCATATCAATTTCCTTTTGAATAATACTCGGCAACTCAGGTGCATTTTTTACAAGATAAGGAAACTCATCCATTACTAATGTGAACGGATTTCTAATAAAGTTTTTTAGAGTAGTGAATAAAGCGTCCCAATTGGGAATTATGATGTTGGCAAAGTCTTTGTATTTTTCACTAATCTGCTTTTGTAATTCCCTAATTTGTAACGGAGTTTCGCGCATATCCGCTAAAAAATATACATCCTTTTTAGAGATTATTTCGTTTAGCAGTGTTGACTTTCCAATTCTGCGGCGACCATACAGTATTATTAAATTACCGCTGTCGTCACTAAGAGTTGATCTTAGTAATTGTTTCTCT
>CAJXGP010000421.1 GCA_913053915.1 uncultured Ignavibacteriales bacterium
TAATGCCCCAATACGGAAGACTCGTTGTCACTTCCTACAAAACTTATAACGGTAGGTACTTTTTTGATAGCTTGGCTGTAATTTAAATCACCGGGCAAATGAAATGCCGGGTTCGAATCGAAATGAATTACCGCAGCAACATTGCCTGATTTCATCGATTGAATTAAGCTAACCCAATCGTTTTCACTACTATAATCGATAATACTAACAGAAGAAGAATCTTTTCTGTAAAGATTTCGAGCTCCAAGTAATTCATTTAAATAATTAACGGCAATATGTACACGCTCCGGCAAAGTATTCCCGGCATAAATAATTTCCGATCCGGTATTTTCTAATAAATCTTTGAGAAGCAATTTTATTTTTTTTGAAGATAAGGAATATTTTTTAGTGAATTTATCTAAAGAATATTTATCCAGGATTTTCGAACCTATTGCAACACCCGGCATACCGCTTTTTTTTAATTCACTGATTAGACTTAACACAAATTCATATTGAGCATCCGGTCTTAACCTAAATCGATAATCGGCATTCGTCCCGGTAACCGATAAATTTCCTTCAAAAACATATAAGCGATTGAAACCCTCTATATTGTCATAATCTCTTCCCTCGGCAAACATTCTTACGGTTTCCACCTTATTGCCTCCCAACCCTAAAAAGTCACTTTCCAAACTGACGATAATTTTGGCGTTATTCCATTGAATCAATGGATAATTTCCCTGCCTATAACATTTCTTCCAGGCAGCGTTTCGTATGGAATCGTTAAAAAGATCGTATGAATAAACTTTAGTACCCGGATATTTATTCTTAAAGTCATCAATGGCTTTCTTTGCGGTAGGAGATACGATTTTGTGTGTTATTATAGCAATTTCTTTATCGCCGCTTTTTGATAAAGCAGATATAATTTCATTATCTACCATCTGCCAGGTAGATTTGAAAAATTTTCCGATAGATGCTTTTTTCTTGGGGTTTTGTAATCTTTGCGGATCATAAAGGCTTAAAATATTTGCCTGGCATTTTGCGCATGTTTTACCTTTACTTACCGGATGATCAGGATTACCGTCAATTTTTATTGGTCGCCCTTCCCTGGTTTTAATTAATATGCCGCAAGTATTTGTACATGCAGTACTGGTAGATGCATAATAATTAGGTCTGCCGACAACGATTTCTTCCGGCATTTTATTATATGGAACGATTGCACCCTTATCTCTATAATCGGTACATCCTGCCCCCGCAAGCGCAGCAGAAGCGCCGACTAAAGCTAAAAATTTTCTCCGGGAGATAGCAGATGATTTTGGAAGTTTAAATTTATCGGTTACTTTTTCACTAAATTTATTTTTCTTAGCATCCGATAAAGTAATATCATGAAAAAGCTCTCTGAAGCTTCGCCAATAATCAGTATCAAGTTTTTCAGATTTCTTATTCTTTTTAAGATCGTCTCTGTTTTCTGCCATTATTGTCACCTATTTTATTTCGCCTAACTGCAAGTGGATTAATTTTAATCTTCACTTGCTGAGTATTCTTGAAATACTTATCATTTTTATTATTAAAAAGTTTAAAGGGAAAAGTTTTAAATATAAGATAACCTCCGATTAAAGTTCCAATTGAATAAAAAAACTTTTTTCTTCCCCATTTTTCTTGAGATATATTTAACAATTCCATTGTTCCTCCTGATTAACGATGACACGTATAACAGTTAGTGGGTCCATTTGTAATATTCTTCAAATAGGGTAGCCTTTTCTTAGCATTCCTGTGGCAAGACAAACAGGCAGACATAGTAAATGAATTCATTTGAGTCAATCTAGTCATTTGAGCCACATCGCCATGGCAACTCTCACACTTAATGCCTTTATTCACATGAACGCTATGATTGAAATATACGAAATCCGGCAGCCGGTGAACTCTTTTCCAATAAAGCGCCTTCCCCGTCAAAAAATATTTCCTAAGTTTTTTAATTTCAGGATTGTTTTTCCGAGCTATTGTGTGACAATTCATGCAAGTTGATACTGCCGGTACCATTGCCTGCCTCGATTTTTCAACACCGGTATGACAATATTGACAATCAATTTTCATTAAACCTGCATGAAGTTTATGAGAAAAATTTATAGGTTGTTTGGGAGAATATCCAACCCCATAATCTGCCGGCCTGGTGGCGAAATAAGTTATTGTAAAGGATGCTAGGACTACAAATACGGTTATTGGTAAGTAGATTCTTAGGATACGATCCAGTAACGATTTTTTCATTATTAACCTTTACTAGTTACAAGCATTATTGAAGGTAATCATTAAATCTGAAAAAATAATACAGTACCGATGGTTTAAACCCTCTACAATTGTTTAATTATTTTTTTAATTGATTTTAGATGTGGCCGATGTAGCCATTATCCGCAATGATTATTATTTTCCGCAATGAGTTTTAAAAATTTTAGTGCGTAAACCTACAAAATAAAATAAATAAAACAAAAAGAATTTTCGTTAAGATTTCTTCATTATTCAAAACCTATCACTAGTGTTTTACACGGATTTTGAATAAAAAATTATTTTATTATTTTCTTAGTTTTTTAAAAATATTTACTTTCTGAAATAGAATATCGGTTTTAAACCGATAATTAAAAATGATTGAAAAATTAATTAGACCTATTCTATAATTTCTTTTATTTCATAAATAAAGCATATATAGGAAGTTATTATTCAGGTTTTCTTTAATAACCTTGTGAAACTTGACAAATAATAATAAAAATCAACATAATTTAGCGAGAAAATACCGTTTAAAAAATTCTCAGAAATCTTATTCTTTACAAAGGAATTAGTTCATACGAAGCTCTTACGACATAATATTTATCAAACATCATTTATAATATAATTCTAAATATTTTAAAAAAATATGTTATAGATCAAAATAAGAATTTATTTATATTTTCGAAATGATACCTTACCGAAGAATAAAAGTACCATTGCTCTTATATTACAAATCCTAATTTTTAGACTGCCATATTAAGTTAATACTATAACGTAAGATAGTTATTATAAAAAATAAGGAGGGAAAAGCTTCATTTTTTAATTCTCGATTTCGCTTTAGAAACGAAAGGATTTTCACATCTTCCGAACGCTCAGAACGGTAAAAAACTATAGTTCTTTTTATTTCACTTTATACTAAATTTCCTATTTTATGCTATAAG
>CAJXGP010000422.1 GCA_913053915.1 uncultured Ignavibacteriales bacterium
ATCTTATAGCATAAAATAGGAAATTTAGTATAAAGTGAAATAAAAAGAACTATAACGATTGATTCAATAGTTGTAAAGCGATTAGGTTGGTCACTTAAAAATAATGTTAAAACACGTAAAGCGAAACGCTGCTTCGCTTTAATTTTAAAATTATAATGTATATATTATTTTTAATATAATAATTAATGAGCCTTCCCTAAAAAGGTATTTTTCTTGTGAAAAAGCTTTGATTTTTTATCAATATCCACAATTTGAAAATAACCTTTTTAGATACACCTTATTAATATCTAAATTAATTCACTCTCAAATAAATAGAAAGTTATATATTGCACGGTAGAACGATTGAATATGTAATTATTGTTGTCTATCTAATTGGAATTGCCGTATTCGGTATTATATCCGGCGGTAAACAAAGATCCGTTAAAGATTATTTTTTAGGCTCAAAAGTAGTTCCCTGGTGGGCGGTATGCTTCTCCATTGTTGCTGCTGAAACTAGTACGTTAACTTTTATTTCCATTCCCGGATTAGCTTATCTAACAAATCTAAATTTCTTGCAGATAGCATTTGGTGCTCTGCTGGGCAGAATAGTGGTTGCCTTTGTATTCCTTCCGGCTTATTACAAAGGTGAGATGAAAACAGCTTACACATACCTTGAAAATAGGTTTGGAGGTAAAACAAGATCCTTAGCATCGATAGTATTTTTATTTACCAGAGTAGCAGCCGATGGAGTAAGATTATTTGCAACTGCAATTCCGTTAAAGCTTATGCTCAATATTAGTTATCCCCTTGCGATAATAATAATTGCGGCTGTTGCATTAATTTATACTTATACCGGAGGTGTAAAAGGAATTATTTGGGCTGATGTAATTCAAATGTTCATTTATTTAGGCGGAGCATTGATTGCCGGAATATTTTTAATTCATCTTTTACCTAATGGCTGGTCTTCCGTTGTTAATGCTGCTGAAGCAACGGATAAATTTAATATTATCCACCTTGGTTTCAGCAAAGGGTTCTCCGGATTCTTCAGTCAACCGTATACTCTTATCGGGGGTTTGGTAGGCGGTGCATTTCTTGCGATGGCTTCACATGGCACGGATCAATTGATTGTACAAAAGCTGCTTGCTACTAAACAGTTAAAAGCCAGTCAAAAAGCAATTATAGGAAGCGGTGTTGTAATAATAATTCAATTTGCAATATTTCTCGTAATAGGAGTTATGTTATATGCTTATTATGGACCGTTAAATATGAGATCCGATGATATTTTCCCGATGTTTATTATAAAAGTACTTCCGCCGTGGTTAACGGGGATAATTATAGCCGGTTTGTTTGCAGCGGCTCTTTCAACACTTGCCGCTTCAATGAGTTCTCTATCTTCATCAGCTATGATGGACCTCTATCAACCGTTTTTCGGTAAAGCAGGAGAAGAGAAAAAACAATTAAGAATATCACGATTGTTTACCATTATGTGGGCATTTATGCTTGTAGGATCTGCAATGTTTTTTATGACTACTACACAGGCAGTTGTTGTACTTGCATTGAGTATTGCAGCATTTACGTATGGAGGTTTACTTGGTACATTCATGCTTGGACTTTTAGTAAAGAAAGCCAGGCAAGAAGATGCATTGGCAGGATTTATCGGCGGTATATTTATTATGATTACCGTGATCTCATTAAAATTAGTAGCATGGACATGGTATACGCTTGTTGGCGTAATAGCTACACTCCTTATTGGAGGTCTATTGAATGTTCTTTCCGATAGAGATAAAAAACCATTTTAAATTTCTTTCTTAATTGGCTCATTTTTCCAATATTCTTTTGATATCTATTAATGCCATTATACGAATAAGCAGAGACAAAAAGACTATTTAAAAGATTTAGGAATAATCTTACAAAACATTAGATGATATTTAAGAATGTAGCCGGTTTACATAATTTGATATATGCTTATAATTTATATAATTTCAATGAATAATAACGTTCGTTTTTATAAACATTTATTTTTTAGGAGCCGTATTTAACTCATGAATATTAATTCAATAGCAAAACTCTAATTTACGTTGATGCGATTAAGTCCTTGTGCAAAAGGTATAAAATTCCCCTCTCCAAAAAAGATTTTGTGAAGTTAAATACGTGCTAAAGAAAAATAATTACTCAATTTAGGAGAAGAAAAGTTAATGGAAAAAGGACCAAACATAATTTCTATCATGTCGGATGATCACACCGCCAATGCTGTCGGTAGTTATGGAAGTAGAATAAACAAGACACCAAATATTGACCGGATAGCCAATGAAGGGATACGTTTTAATAACTGTTTCTGTACCAACTCAATCTGTGCGCCTAGCCGTGCTGTTATTCTTACCGGGAAATACAGCCATATCAATGGGGTTATAGATAATACAGAAGTATTTAATGATAAACAACAGACTTTTCCCAAATTGCTGCAAAAAGCAGGATACAAAACTGCAATGATCGGCAAGTGGCATCTTAAAAGCCCTCCAACGGGTTTTGATTACTGGAATATTCTTCCGGATCAGGGTGATTATTACAATCCTGATTTTATTGAAATGGGAAAGGAAAAAAAATATAGCGGTTATGTTACTGATATCATCACCGATCATTGCCTGAATTGGCTTAAAAACCGGGATAAAAGTAAGCCATTTTGCATGTTGTCTTATCATAAAGCCCCGCATAGCAATTGGATGCCGGGGATAAAGTATCTTAATAAATATGACAATGTTGATATTCCCGAACCCTTAACGTTTTATGATGATTATAAAACCCGAAGCGAAGCAGCTAAAGAGGCAACAATGCGTATTGAAAAAGAATTTTATAATGGATGGCATTTAAAATTAGATTCCAGTTTAGATAATGATGAGACTATCCGTAGAATGTGGATGAATGCATATAATAGGATGGATGAGAAACAACGAAAGGCATGGGATGCAGCATATAGTCCGAAAAATGAGAAGTTTTATCAAGCTAATTTGAAAGGCGAAGAACTGGTTCATTGGAAATACGAGCGTTTTATTAAAGACTATCTACGATGTGTAAAATCACTAGATGAAAATATCGGTCGTTTGTTAGATTATCTTGACTCTTCCGGTCTATCTAAAAATACGATTGTTGTTTATACTTCCGATCAAGGTTTTTTCTTGGGCGAACACG
>CAJXGP010000423.1 GCA_913053915.1 uncultured Ignavibacteriales bacterium
ACATACCGCAAACATCCCAGGTCTCAATTAAACTGATGCCACGTGAAAACCAGTGCAAAGCCACTGCCGGATCCACCACGTCGTAAAGCGCCCACCACCAATCGCCAGCCCACAGTTCATCTTTTTTGGGTATCTTTTTGTAGTTACAAAACAAACCCTATCGGCTGTAATTTCTTCGTTACCGGCCTTTCCCCAGCGATATCCACTATTTACTCTCTGCACCGATTTTGGCTCTCTGAAATTGGTCTTACGAGCATCAAGAGGGAAACGGGTACGGCAAGACCGTTCCCATAAAAGATTTAAAATATAAAATCATTTTAGTACATACTTAAACCCATATTATAAAACATAAATGAAAGAATATCGGAATAAATATTTATTGCCTTTGTTGTATTAGTACCGGTACCGTGTCCTACGTTTGTTTCTATTTTAATTAAAACCGGATTTTTGCCTTTGTATTTAGCCTGAAGTGAGGCGGTATATTTGAACGAATGAGCCGGGAAAACACGGTCGTCGTGATCGGCAGTTATAATTAGAACAGCAGGGTAATTTACTCCTGCGCGTATATTTTGAAGCGGAGAATATTTATAAAGATATTCGAACTGTTTTTTATCGGCACTTGAACCATATTCCGATACCCAAGCCCAGCCGATTGTAAATTTTTGGAAACGGAGCATATCCAATACACCCATTTCAGGAATTGCAACTCTAAATAAATCGGGACGTTGATTTGTAACGGCACCGATTAATAAACCGCCGTTGGAGGCGCCATAAATAGCAAGTCTTTTTGGCGAAGTATATTTGTGTGCAATTAAATATTTTGCCGCCCAAATGAAATCGTTAAAAACATTTTGTTTGTTTCCCAACATACCGGCTTTATGCCATTTTTCACCGTATTCACCGCCGCCGCGCAAACAAGCCATTGCATAAACTCCACCGTTTTCCAACAGTGGAAGAGCATAGTTGGGTTATTGCCGTTTAGTTTCAATCCTTTCTTGTATACAATAAAAAGGGGAACGCGTGTGCCGTCTTTACTTTTGTAAAAAACTTCTTTTGTAGTGTAATTATTAATATCAAATTTTAAATCCGATTTACGAAACAACACGGATTTATTTTTTGCAATATTGTATCTGTAAATTGTAGGCGGAACGGTAAATGTTGTGAAAGTGTAAAAAACTTCTTTATCGTTTTTATGACCTATAAAACCGCTTGCCGTACCGATACCGGGCAATTTTACATCGTATAACTTTTTGCCGTTCAAGGTAAAAACCGTAACTTTAGTGTTGGCGTCTTTCAAATAAGATACAATCAACTTTCCGCCTACGGATGAAACGTTATTTATTACGTTTTTTGATTCGGGAATAATTGTTTTCCAATTCTTCTTTTGGGGATGCAAAGGATCAATTAAGATTACTTTAAAATTTGGTGTATTAAAATTTGTTAAAATTAAAAATTTTCCATTGTTGTCATCAATAAATGAATATTGTGCTTCAAGTTTATTGAAAATCATTTTAATTTTAGATTTGGTTTGTAAATTTTGAAAAGCTAATAAATTGTTATTGGAAGCACCTTCCCAAATATTGACGATTAAATATTTCTGATCGTCGGTAACATATCCGTCAAATCCGCGTTGGGGATGTTCGGTATCTTGATAAACCAAAATATCTTTTGATTGCGGCTCACCAAGTTTATGATAATAAAGCTTCTGATTTTCCACTTTAATTTTAAGTTTATTTTCCCCCTTTGCGCTCGGATATCTACTATAATAAAATCCATGTTTGTACCATGACATTCCGGAAAATTTTATCCATTGTAAATGATCTTTTAATTTTTTCCTCGTTGCCACATTCATTACATAAAATTCCCTCCAATCGGAACCGCCGCGGGAAATACTGTAACTGCAATATTTATTGTCTTTCGAAAAGCTCATTCCCATTAAAGTTACGGTATTGTTTTTTGAAAGGGTATTCGGGTCTAAAAACACTTTGGCTTTGCCGTTTAATCCTTTTTGGTAATAAACAACACTCTGTTCCTGAAGTCCGTTATTCTTAGAGAAAAAATAATATTTGCCTTCTTTTCGCGGTGCCGAATATCTTTCGTAATTCCATAATTGTGTAAAGCGTTTTTTAAGTTTGTTACGAAATGGAATTTTAGAAAAATAATTTTCCGTGATTTTCTTTTCTTCATTAATCCATGTGCGTACTGCTTTCGAATTAATGTTCTCCATCCATTGATACGGAGCGGGAACTTTAGTTCCGAAATAATTATCAACAATGTTATCTTTGTGTGCTTCCGGATATTTTAACTGTGCAAATGAAACAAAGTTGAAAGTTAATAAAATCAAAAAAATCTTTAATGTTGTTTTCATATATTCTCCTTTTTGTTTCCTATATTTAAAAATAGAAATATTGTGTAAAACAAAATATGCAAATAAATATAATTTATTATTTACTACACGTTATATGGGGAAACTCTAAAATGAAAAAGTGAAATTCCGGAAGATTACAAAAATGATGGAATACTGTATACTTCTGTCTTACAGTGTGTGGGCAAAGCGTATTGTATTTATGATGATTTTAAATAACAACGCTATTTTCTACTAATTTTATTTCCTTCTTTAATTTAATAGTTTTAACTTTGTTGCCGTTTACTTCTTTGCTTTCAACTTTGTACCCACTGATTTTACGAACGATTTTTTTATCTCTTGGGATTAAGTTTTTGTCTATTAGCTTTGTTTTAGCGAAATCAATAGTTTTAATTGGCTCGGGAATCTTAAAATATTTTGATAGTGTTTCCCAATCTTTATTTCTAATTGTCACAATATCATTTAGATAGAAACTTACCCAAGTTTTTCCAAGTTTATAATTTGGTTCAACGTTGTCCAACTTTTCTTTTGAAATTTCAACATAAGTTGTATCTATTTCAAAACCAATGTATTTCCTTCCAAGTCTTTTTGCAGAAATTGCGGTAGTGCCTGTTCCGGAGAATGGATCCAGCACTATATCATTCTCGTCGGTGGATAGCAGAATTAGTCTGTCTAAAAGATGAATTGGTAATTGACAAGGATGTAAGTCTCTATTTTTATTGTGTTTTATCCTATGAATATCTGTCCAAACATCAGATACAAGAGGCCCGAAAGGGTGCAATTTATCCTTTTTCCCA
>CAJXGP010000424.1 GCA_913053915.1 uncultured Ignavibacteriales bacterium
TTCACGGCTAATTATCAATTCTTTTGCACGTTTTTTTAATGCTTTATTCTCATGTTGTCTTTCTATAGCTTTTCCCTTCCAATTATCCATACTAACTCCCTTACATTAACACTTGTAAATATAGTAAAAATGGAACGAAAAAATAATTATTTATTGGGGATTTTTTACACCCCACCGCCTATAACCATTTTCCAGTTATAACCTGGCTTCTCGCTTCGTGTCTGCGCGCCACAGTGCCGTTCCGGCACACAGGCATGGCTACAGAGTTTTACCATGATTAGGACTTGACGGAGTTCACAACACTCCGTCTCACCCAATCAAAATAGTCCCTGCTTTGCTTGGCACTCATTTTAAAAGGATCATTTTCCTCGACATTCTAAATGTTTCACCGTTTTGTGAATTAAATAAGATTGTATAAATATACATTCCTGAAGCAGCACGCATTCCATACTCGTTTATTCCGTTCCAAACTATTTTATGATTTCCTTTCGAAATATCATTAAAATTGAAATTTTTAATTTCTTCACCAATAGAATTGTAAATTATGATTTTCGCATTGCCCGCACCGGGGAGTATAAAACTAATTATAGTAGAAGGATTAAAAGGATTCGGATAATTTTGATATAATTTAAATTCCGTTGGAACCGGGTTTTCATTATTAACAACGGAAACAGGAGTTTCGAAAAAATCAAATACTTTTTTCATATAAGCGATACGAACATTTGCCGGATAAATTGTTTCAAACGGAAAAGCCAAGTAAACTAATTTTCCCCCTTTTTTACCATTTGGAAACATACCCGAAAAAGATATCCCGGCAACACCTTGCGAAACCGGAACACCTACGTACTGAAGAACATCTTTACTTCCGTTTATTGCTGCAATTGCATCCGGCCAATCAACATCAATTGTACCGTGAGTTCCATCATCAAAATTAAATTTACTCAAGCCTTCAAATATACCGCTGCCGATTGGCTGTGCAGAGTAATAATAAGCCTTCTTACCTTCAGGAGCATCATTAATATATTCTGCTTTCAGATAATTTTTATAAAAAGAAATATCTTCCGAGCTTGAATACCCGCTTCTGTCCAAACCGTAACCAATTTCAGAACCGGAAACAAAAAGATTACCGCCGTTTTCCAAAAACGATTTTACACTATCTTGTTCAAACTGATTAAAAGTTTGATCGGCTGTACTTTCATCGCCAAGTATCCAAATCACATTATTATAATCGCTTAATGAAACTTTACCTTCAAATACAGCTTCATTTGAAGTAGAAGAAAAAGGATAACCGTTATCGAAAACCGGTTCTGCATCGAATCTAATAAAATCAAAATGATTGGTAGTATCTGTAACACGGTCAAATCCATTTACAATAAGTGTTTTTGAAACGGTAATTTTTGGTACTGCCGAAAGAAGTTCCGTAAAGTTGGATTCCCCTGAACTATTCAATGCTTTAACTCTAAAATAATAAATGGAATCGGGACTTAGTCCTTTAATTATTATATCGTTGGATGTAACCTCTACCGAATCAGTGAAATGGAGACCATCCATACTTTTGAATATTTTAAAAGATACGGCACTTTTAGGAATTTCGAACATTATTTCCAAAACCGAATCGGCTTGAGCGATTATTCTTAATTGCTGAGGTCTAACCGGCGGAAGTAACTTACCGTTTCCAAATTTCAAATTAATTTCATTCCAAAGCTCCTGCCTATCTCCGTCATAACCTAAAGCCCAAATTCCAATACCTTTAAGATGATGAGCGATAGCAAAATCATACTTCATTCCAAGACTCGAATCATCGTCGTACCAAACCTGATTCCAATAATTGCCGTCCTTCCATCTGTACCACGGTGTTTGATAAGTTGTAGACCATAATTTTCCGTAAACTTCAGCAGATGCTTCAGCAGATTCAAAAGGTACTGCCCCGACATATTTTTCCACAGCGGCACCCTGATACGGGCTGTAAGTTTCCCAATGATTGCCGAAATAAGGAACGCCTAAAATTAATTTATCGGGATTAACCGAAGCATACTGTACAAGAATTGTATTGGTAATATTATGTGAACCCCCTATTAAAGGCGCGGTGGGTCCGGCGTTGGGACTCGATTTCCCATAATAGCTGTAACCCATAATAAAAATATAATCACAACTCGCAGCAAGCCCTTTAAAATTCCAACCGGACCAATTAATATGCGGTGCTGCAAAAGAAACCTCTTTGCCGGGAAAAGCCGAATGAATGGAATCAGTCAACTCTTTCATAAAGTTATTTATTAATGTTCCCCTATCTGATAAATATAATCCTTCAAAATCTATGTTTACCCCATCAAGTTTATAAGTTTCAATTATCGATTTTATATTTTTTATTAAATTCAATTTAACCGAACTGCTGATTAAAATTTTATGAAGTGAATTTTTATCAGAATTTGTCACAGTCATAATAATTTTTACACCGTTGGTATGCGCTTTATTGATAACATCCGTCCAAGGCCAAGCCGGAGGGTACGAAACATTTCCCAAACTATTTGATGAAAATTTGGTAACTGCAATATCTGTCAAAAGATCATATTTAAAATATTGCTGAGCATTTCTTAGATATTCCCAATATGGCAAATAGCCGAAAACAACGGCATTTAATTTTGAAACTTTTGAAGTATTTAGTGGAATTATATCACTTCCGGAAGGATTAAATTTACTTAATATTTTATGAGTTACCGGGTGATTTTCGAACTGAATTTGATGAATTTCTTCATGTTCTTGTGCATATAAGTTATTTAAAATAAAAATCAGAGCAATAAAAAAAAACAGAAGATTTTTTTTCATTAAAATTCTCCATAATTAATAATTGTAATTAGCTGATTTGTATTTATAAATTGTTTGATTGACACTGATTTTCACAGTGAGTTAAATCGTCAAAGTAATACCCAAGGTCAAGGAGTCTAAACTATCTCAATAGTCATGTTTATCTAGCCAAGAAATTTTTATAGTTTTTGATGACCTTCAAATGTATCATCCAATTGAAAGTCCTTCTCAACTATATCTTTTTTCTAATTCAGTATTGTGAAATCTGCATATACTGTGATATAATGACCCTTACCAATAAAGTTTTAGTTCTACTCAGTAACATAACGCGGCAAGCCGCAAATTTAGAATTATGAAT
>CAJXGP010000425.1 GCA_913053915.1 uncultured Ignavibacteriales bacterium
CGTTCAAATCTCCGATAGAAACAGAGTTGGGGCTAGTTCCGGTAGTAAAATCAGTTTTGGTATTAAATGTAATTGACGGTTGTGCGATAATAGCGCCGGTTAAACAAATAATAAAGAGGGGTAATAATTGTACGTGTTTAGTTATCATAATAACCTCCAATAAATAATGGATAAACCTAGTTTAAAATATTTAGAGAATCAGATAAGGGAGCGAATGATATTCTATTATTCAGTTAGAGACCCTTTCCTTCGATAGCGTTATGTTGCACTATCATTCTATCCCGACTATTTTCTCGAAACTGCGATACTACGGTCTCATCCGCCACCTTGGTTGCTATCTCCCATTTCGTTTCCTTATAAGGAGATTCTTCTCACTTTGCCCGGCACTCATTTTAACAATATCATCTTTTTAGTCTGCACAAAATTACCGGCGGAAATTCTATAAAAATATACCCCTGAAGATAAATATGAAGCATCAAATGTAACTTTGTAATTACCTGCCGATTGCTCAGTATTTACAAGTGTCTTTACAACTTTACCCAAGACATCATAGATTTTAAGAGTTACCAATCCTTTTAATGGGATACTGTAGTTTATGGATGTTGTAGGATTAAATGGATTAGGATAATTTTGTGAAAACAAATAATCTTTTGGAATTAAACTGTTTATGTTTTTAACATCGGTTATTATATCTTTTACTCCAAAAACGTGGTTCTGAATAATTGATACACCTGATTGCAAAGAAATTGTATGATGTATCCCCTGTAACATTTCGTTATCCATTGGTGCAACTCCGCCATTTATAGAATCGGCACCGGTGTACCAAGCTCCAAATTTGTATTCATAAGGTAAATTTTGATTACCGTTATTTGCCGAGCTTACAAAATTAGTTGATACAGTAATTTTAAGTGTCCAAATACTATCCCCGGCAACTACATCTCCATGGGTTCCATCGTTGTATAATATTTTCATATAAGCGAGACCCACAGTATCGTCTGTTATCCAATTTCCACCATTAAGCCAATTCCCCAAAAATGAAGAATTACCCCTCATTCCAACAAATTTTAAATTTGTAATTGGCAAATTATTCCTGACATCTTCAGCTCCATTCATATTAACTTTAAACGTTATATCAATTGGGTTAACTATGGGAGAATATGATCCTTTGTGTATAATTCCATTTTCACCTACTCTAATACCTTCATTTCCGTTGAAAAATGCAACGGAATTTATTGAAAAATTAGTTATTTTCGGTTCAGCTTGCCAAGTTGTTCCATTATCGTGTGTTACAATAGAAGTACCTGCACTGCCAACAACCCAACCGTCAATGCTGTTTAGAAAATATATGTCAAACAAAGATTCAGTTGTCCCTGATGTTAGAAGGTTCCAAGTTTCTCCTGCATCAGTTGTTTTAAGTATTGTTCCGTTTTCCCCAGCAGCATATCCTTCAGTTGTGTCTTTAAAAAAAACTGAATTCAGCGGTACATTAAATGGTGGTGTTTGTCCATCTTTAATTACTTTAAATGTGTTCCCTCCATCAGTAGATTTAATTATTACACCTGGAAGACCCACAGCAACAATTGTTGGTCCTTGACCAAAGACTGCGATATCTGCTAACGGTCCAATATTAAGATTTATAACAGCGGAGTTAGCCGTCCAAGTCTTTCCTGCATCCTGTGTTTTAAAAACTCTGCCCGTAGAAACATTACCGCTTGTCCACCCTACACTATCGTTTATAAAGGATATACCGAATATTTTTGTTGTTCCGTTATATCTGTGGACCCAAGTATTACCGCCATCGGAAGTATAAAAAATCGAAAAGGCATCACCAACGGCATAACCCACATTACCGTCTGTAGGGAAAGTAATGTCTGTAAGTTGAACATTGGTACCTAAATTAATACTTGACCAGGTTACGCCGGCATCTGTAGAATGAATCAATGTACCATTATCACCAACTGCCCAACCTTCATTTGGAAATTTAGTATATACTTTATTTAGATTTTTTGTTGTTACAGGTCTGCTTTGGTACGTCCAATTTGCACCATTGTCCACAGATTTCAATATTAGCCCGCCAAATCCAACCATCCAGCCGGTTGAACCATTATCGAATCTTACTGAATAATAAATATCATTAGAATTTACAGTAGAAATAATCCAATTACTACCACCGTCAGTTGTTCTTGCAATTTTACCTCCTGTCCCTACAATAATTCCATTGTTTGCATCGGTAAAATAAACTTCGTGCATAATTTGATTTCCAAAATCAGCACTTGTAATATTTGTAGTATTCCAATTAACACCGCCATCTATGGTTTTTACCGGTTCGCCTGCGCCAACAATCCAACCTACATTATTATCGATAAAAAATATACTTTGATTCCATTTTCCAAAACCTGATGGGTCTTCTACTAGATTCCAGTTTTCACCTCCGTCGGTTGTACTTGCATACGAAGCATCAGAGCCTACTGCATATCCGTGCCGACTGTCTGTAAATACAATTGCCGTTAACCAACCGAAAGTAAGTCCTGAAGCTTTAGGAGACCAAGTAACTCCACCATCTGTTGTTTTAAATATATTTCCAAAAGCACCTGAAACAAATCCCGTATTTGCATCTAAGAAGTAAACACCTAATACAGTGCTTGAGAACGTATGTACTTTTAGCCAAGTAACTCCACCGTCAACAGTTCTAAGGATTGAAGTTCCACCTACAATCCATCCTTTTGCCGGTGTAACAAAATCAACATCATTTAGATCGTCATTTACAG
Source organism: uncultured Ignavibacteriales bacterium (assembly GCA_913053915.1). Next base: position 2,769 of record CAJXGP010000425.1, read on the forward strand.
GTGAAATATGAGGAGACCAAGTAACTCCGCCATCTAAAGTTCTGTAAATAGCACCTTTTGCACCGACAACAATTGCATCTTGAGAACCGAATACATGAACATCTTTGAAATACTCGGCTAATAGTGGATTTATAACCGACCATTGGGTTTGTGAAAATAATGTACTTATGTTAATTAGAAATGTAAAAAATAAGATATTGAAAATACGCATTGTCCCCTCCAATATTATTAAATGATTAAACTTATAAATGAAATTATAATGGATATCCTCATAATATTTAATAGTTATGAGTCCAATAAAGAAAGATGACTCCATAAGAAAAATGTTTTGATGATGGCAGAAAAACGAA
>CAJXGP010000426.1 GCA_913053915.1 uncultured Ignavibacteriales bacterium
AGATGCCTTTGATATAATCGCTTCAAAATATGAAAATATTAAATTAGTTATAACTGGTAAGAGTGGTGAAGAAGAAAAACAGAGTGTTCTGAAGAGAATAGCTATTTCACCTTATAAGGACAGAATAGAAATTTTGGGTTATCTTGATGACGATGATTACTATAAAGCATTGAATGCTGCTGATGTACTATGTATGACGCGTATTGATTCTGGGTATTCAAATGCGGGCTTCCCTTTTAAGCTTGGTGAATACCTGGCGACAGGTAAGCCTGTTGTTGCTTCGAATGTGTCTGATGTGGGTCGTTTACTGAAAAATCAGAAAGAAGTGTTATTAACGACACCAGGTGATGTCACCAGCCTTGTTTCCCAAATTCAGTTTATTCTTAATAATCCAAAAGAATCATTAATTATTGGCTCTAGAGGGCGGGTTAAAGCAATTGAGATATTTGACTACCAAAAACAGGGTGAAAGCTTGCTTCAATATTTATATTTAGTTTAAATGCATTTGCATTGGAATAATGAGTTTTCGTGATATATGAATTATAAACAGTTACCAGGAAAAATATGGTTGCTCTCTACAGGGGTGTTCCGTCGATTATTGAGAATGTTGATTAAGCCTCTATTTTATAAATGCGGCAGTAATGTTCGTTTTAACCCGTATGATCAGTTCTTATATGACTCAATTACTTTCGGTGACGACATCTTTGTTGGGAAAGGTGCCTGTTTTTTTGTAAGTAAAGGTTTGACTGTTGGCAACAAGGTAATGTTTGGCCCAAATGTAACAATTCGTGGGGGAAATCATAATACATCTGTACTTGGTAAATACATGGCCGATGTTAAAATTAAACGACAAGAAGATGATGCCCCTGTCGAAATTGAAGATGATGTATGGGTTGGTACAGGTGTTATTATTCTCAAAGGTGTAACAATTGGCCGCGGTGCAATAATTGCTGCAGGAGCTGTAGTCAACCGAAATGTCGAACCTTACTCTATAGTCGGTGGTGTGCCAGCAAAACATATTTGTTTTCGTTGGACAGCAGACCTGATAAGCAAGCATGAAAATATTCTTTATCTGAAAAAAAGGTAACCTATATTGTTGAGCAGGACATAATTGTTAGTGAGAATTAAAAAAGTAAGAATATTAATGGGCATACCTCATCTAGCTGCCAAAGGTGGACCACCCACACATTTACCTTATTTAGTCGAATATTTTAGATCTCATTCGGGTTATACGATTAAGACTTTTTATTATGGTAGTAAAAACTTCGGTACGGTAAAAGGTGAAAGCGAAACTGTATTTAAAAAAATTATTCAAACGCTGATTAATTTAATTACTTATCTATATTACATAATTGTTTATCGGCCGGATATTGTGCACTTAAATAGCGCTTTTGATTTTATTGCATTGTTGAGGGACGTGCCGTTTTCTTTATTGTCATTGGTCATGCGTAGAAATCTAATTATTAAATTGCATGGAAGTAAATATGATCTTCTAATGACAAAAAATAGATTTAAACGGCTGCTGGTTAAATTTATGTTTACAGGGGCAAGTTGTATAGGTGTTCTATCTGATGTTGAACGGGACGAATTTATTCAGCAATATGGCTTTAAAGATAAAATAATCGTAGTTAAAAACATCATACCTAGCAAGACTTTGAATGCTAAAAATGAATATTTTGATCGAAAAAAATATGAATGTTATGGTCTGTTTGTTTCAAGAATAGATGAGAAAAAAGGGCTGGCAGATTTGATTATGGCTGTACCTGAAATACTAAAAAATAAACCAAGCTTTAAGCTTGTAATTGCTGGGGATGGTCCAGAAAGAGAGAATTGTGAAAATCTAGCAGATAATTTAGGGGTTTCAAGTCATTTGAATTGGCTTGGCTATGTTGAAAGCATAAATATCCTTACTTTATATAGCCAGTCAGATGTTTTTGTTTTTCCAACCCACTATCCTGAAGGGATGCCAATGGCGTTAGTAGATGCACTGATTGTCGGTGTACCAATTGTCACTACTCGAGTTCGGTTTGCTAGTAGTTATCTTAAGGATATGGTTAATTGCTTGTTTGTTGATAAAGCACGACCCAAGCAGATCGCCAATGCAGTTATTCATGTTTTAAATGATACAGATTTACAAAATAGTATGAGTAAGATGAATCCCAAATTACTCTATGGTTTTAGCAAAAAACAAGTCGGAGGAGAGTTTTGTGCAATTTACATGAAGATGCTTAGCGAAAAATAAAAGTATCTATTCTTTTAAACTTATAACAGGTGCAAGTATGCAAATAAAGGATGCAGTTGATTGGCATACAAAAATAGCCAGTGAATTTGATGAGAAATACTCAAATAGCAAATATTTTAAAGAGCGATTTATTATCTGGAAAAGATTTATTGATAAATATAGCAATCATAATTATTCTGTATTAGACCTTGGGTGCGGTAGTGGTACATTTACTTTTTATTTGGCTGAAATTAATAGAGCAGTTATTGGGCTTGATGCAAGTGCTGAGATGCTAAAACTATGTCACAATAAATATCAGAAATCAGGTTTGAAAAATGTGAAATTTATTAATAGCTATATTAACAACATAGAAGTTGTTCTTAATCAAAAGTTCGATATTGTATTTTGTTCAAGCGTGCTTGAGTATGTAGATGATTTAGATGAAACGATTAGACTAATCTCTCGCTCAATGAAATTAAATGGCTTGCTATTATTTTCCTTGCCTAATAAGAATAGTTTTCTTAGAAGGATTGAGCCTATTACCTACAAATATTTTCGTCGCCCGAGATATTATGAGTTTGTAAAAAATATTAGTACTCCAAGTGAAATTGAAAAAACTCTTAATAAATACAATTTTTCCATTATAGAAAATAAGTACTATGGGAAAACACCATTGTTATCAAAGTTATTCTCTATTGATAAGTTATCTTGTTACTCGAACAATTTGTTTGTCTCAGTAGCAAGGCTGACAAATTGAATTCAAACATTTATTGAGGATAAACATATTGATTTTTAAAATTAAAAAAATTAAATTTGGTTACTCAATTCACGAAATTATATCACTAGTGTCCCGTTAACTTTCACAGTAACGCCAACTGGTTAATGGGGATCCGCC
>CAJXGP010000427.1 GCA_913053915.1 uncultured Ignavibacteriales bacterium
ACTCGCGACCTCCTGCGTGACAGGCAGGCGTTCTAACCAACTGAACTACGACCCCAAAAATCAATAAATATTTATCAACAGGTTTATATCTCTAATTTAGAAATTTTTAATTCCTCTTTATGATTTAGTTATTATTGATTTTACTTCATGTAATCGACAGTATATCAAATAAAAATTCTCTAATTTTTAATAATATCAATAATTCAAAAACCGCCCTTTTATGAACGCTTTGTTCATAAACAAGAAGGATTAAAAATTAAATTTAAATATATATTTTGTACTTACTAAAATCAAATTAGAACTAGTAACTTTCAATAGTTCTTTAACATCTATATCAAAAAACAAGGGTAACAATTGACCTTCAGAATTCAACCGGAAACTAATTTAATTGTTATTCACCGAAAGAAATGCCGACTGCTTTGGCAACCAAAACAGCTTGATTGTCCGGCTTCACAAGTTTTTGTTTCGAAATAGCATCTTCAATTTTTACATTTCTAATTTCCGTGCCTTTTAATGCAACCATTCTGCCGAATTTTCTTTTAACAGCAAGTTGAACAGCAAACGCTCCGAATTTAGTAGATAATATTCTGTCATACGGAGTAGGGCTGCCGCCTCTTTGAAGATGTCCCAGCACTGTTACTCTAGTTTCGCGCTCAGTATTCTCCTCAATTTTTCTTGCAACTAATTCGCCAATACCTCCTAATTGAACCGGGTCGTATCTTTTGATATCATGCCCTTTGGCTATTATATGACCATCGAGAGGTTTTGCACCTTCGGCTACACAAACTAAACTAAATTTTTTCCCCATTAATTCTCTTTTCAAAATTTTATCATAAACTTTTTCCCAGGAGAAAGGGATTTCAGGGATTAATATTATATCGGCACCACCGGCCAAACCTCCGTTCAGTGCAATCCAACCGGCATACCTTCCCATGACTTCAACCACGATAACCCTATGGTGAGATGAAGCGGTTGTGTGCAAACGATCCAATGCAGTTGAAACCACATAAACGGCAGAATCATGCCCAAAAGTCATATCTGTTGCTTCCAGATCATTATCAATTGTTTTAGGGACACCAATCATATTCATGCCCATTGCTCCAAGCTTATTGCAAATATGCATTGTACCATCGCCTCCGATAGCGATTAAAGCATCAAGATTCCATGCGAGATAGTTTCTTAAAGCAGCCTTCGATTTATTTACAATTTCAATTTTTCCTCTCTTTTTAATTGGCCAATGAAATGGATCGCCCTTATTTGACGAGCCCAATATTGTACCGCCACGAGTTAAAATTCCCGATACATCGTTATTTTTTAATTCTTTCGCTCTACCTTCAACAAGTCCTTCGAATCCATCAAGAATACCTAGAACAGACATCCCGGTATCCAAAGCGGGTTTCGTCACTCCTCGTATAACAGCATTTAATCCAGGGCAATCACCCCCACCGGTTAATATACCAATTCGTTTTACTTTCGAATTAACAACCATATCTTTTCCCTTCTTCTTATATATCACTATTGTCAAGTCATATTTGTAATGTTGTATAACTTTTGAACTCACCCCAAACCCCTCTCTTAAAAAGAGAGGGGCTTTAGCTCCCCTTCTCTTTGCAAGAGAAGGGGCGGGGGGGATGAGTTTTTCTTGTGTCAACAAAGCCAATACGACAGAACATATTTGACTTTATACTATAACTAATTCAAAAATACTTTAGATGTAGTTTTAAAGTGTAACTTTACCAACTCTTCAAGTATTTTTTCACCAAATTGTTTTTTAATTTTAATAGCATATTCTTCAATTCCGTTCGAAGCACCTTTCGGAAGTAATATACCAAGTTTTTTATTTTGGACTTCAAACCAATTCAGGAATGTTTCTCGTGCTAAAATTGAAGCAGCAGCGACGGCAGTATATTTTTCAGCTTTTATAAATTGATGCAATAAAATATTTTTACCTTTTGGTTGTAGAGAATTTCTAATTAAACTTTCATCTCCAAATTTATCGCTGATAGCTTCATTACATTCCACTTTCTCCAATAGGTTCTCAAGAGCTTTTGCATGTGCCCATCCTAAAATTTTATTCACGTTCTTTAATTTTAAATGGAGTTCATTGTACCTTTTAGGTGTAATTTTTATTATGCTATATTTATCTTTTATTATTCCTTTTATATTAATTGCAATGCGTTTAATAGAATTGTCGGACAATTGTTTACTGTCTTTAACGCCGATATGTTTTAAAAGCGTTGACGTCTCTTCACTCACAAAAACACTACAAACGACTAACGGTCCGAAATAATCACCTTTCCCGGACTCATCGGTTCCGATATATCGCAACGGCTCTTTTATCTCTTCAATATTATCTGTAAATAAAGATTGCCCAAATATGATATTGTTAACTTCGCGATACAATTGTAAGTCTTTGTTACCTTGAATAACTGTTTTAATTCCTTTCTTACCGAAATAAACTAATAATTTAACTTTCGATTGACCATCATTTACAGTAGATTCAAAGCAAAACCGACTTCTTTTAGGAAGTGTAACTTTATATCCTTTTTCGTCTATTTTCTTAAGTATTAAAGAAAGTGTACTTAGCGCACTATTTTCCAAATTATTCATTTTACCGATTATTATAAATTGCAAATTTATACAAAATGTATTTAATTATAAAATTATGGTGATAAAAAATTATCTATTCTTATTCAGCTCAAAATAATTTAACAATTTATAAAAAGCGTTGAAAACAATGCCTTTTGAAAAGATTTTATTTTGATTTCAAAACAATCCTTCTTGCTTTACAATAATATACAAAATGCCGTGATGAGAGATTACATTTTTTATAGTGTGAAAATTGGTATAAGAAAATTTTTTATGGCTTTTTCAGAAAAATATCTTTCTATTTTACAATATGAATTTAGAAAAGATATGAATTTCAATTGAAGAGTGAAGATTTTCTTTTCAATAAAAATTAAATCCGCAAAAAATATTTTCGGATTATTGATTGCCGTTTCGTGCTAAACATTTACCGATTAGCGGATATTATATGGAGAAACACATCAAACGGTAAAAGTTACACGAACAACAATTGTTCCTGTAACCTCCACCGGCGTTTCGTTCGCCC
>CAJXGP010000428.1 GCA_913053915.1 uncultured Ignavibacteriales bacterium
TGGTAAGGCACTGGATAACCCTGCACGTCCAATGGTTGCTATTGTAGGGGGATCGAAAGTTTCGACCAAATTGACAGTGCTTGAGTCTCTTTCGAATATTGTTGACCAGTTGATTGTGGGTGGTGGTATTGCCAACACCTTTATAGCAGCGACTGATAATAAATATGCGGAGGAAACAATTTTTATTTTTGTTATCAACAACTTCCCTTCATCCGGTAAAAAGACAAAGGATGATAATTTAAAAAGTTTATCACTATTACGAAATATTATTAATAAAAATGAAAAGACAAATGAATTGAATTACACCTTAGATAACAAAGGCTGGAATTTCGGTGTAGTTGATTGTACTACACCTGGAAAAGAATTATCGGAGAAAGAAGGAGGCGTCGGTTTAGCTCGTAAAATCGGATTAGACTTTGCACTATCTCTTTTTAATTATTCGGAAACCGGTAAAAATATTCTTGTATGTTTGGATGCCGATTGCACAATTGACAATAATTATATTACCGGAATAAACAATGCTTTTAACCGAAATAATATTTCCGGCGCGGTAATAAACTTTGCACATAATATCGATGAATCTAATGAAACAACTCCGGCGATAATATGTTATGAAATATTTCTAAGATATTACGTGCTGGGTTTACGGTTTGCCGATTCCCCTTATGCTTTTCATTCTATCGGCTCAACAATTGTCTGCGATTATGAAAGCTATATTAAGACAGGCGGAATGAATAAACAAAAAGCTGCTGAAGATTTTTATTTTTTAGAAAAATTAATTAAGAATGTGAAAGTCAATAATATTAATACTGCTACCGTTTATCCTTCCTCAAGGAAATCTTGGCGCGTCCCGTTCGGCACCGGGCAAAGAGTCAATAGGTTTATATCAAAAGATCAAAGTGAATATCTCCTTTATAATCCTAAAAGTTTTTATTTATTAAAAGATTGGCTTCGCGTTTTTAATAACAATGAAATATTAACCGCCGGAAAATATCTCGAAAAAGCGGTTGAAATTGATAAAGAACTTTATAATTTTTTAATAAAGCAAAATTTTAAGCAATCATGGAATAAAATTTTAAACAATTCCAAAAACGATAAACACATAAACAGACAAAAATTTTTATGGTTTGACGGATTTAGGACCATGAAGTTAATGCATCATTTACGCGATACTATTCATCCGGTGGTAAATATGTTTGATGCTCTTGATGAAATATTTGATCAAATGGAAATCACCGGGGAATTGAAAAAAGAGACAGGCATTATTCCGCCAATTAGTGTACAAAAAGAGTACTTAAAGAAACTTAGAATGTTAAATTAAAAAGCATGATCCCTTCTACGATCCATTGATTTAATTAATAATAGCCCTGCCAAACAACTCTTGCAGTAATATCAGAGGCGGCTATTATCGACGGCATTGAGTTAATTGGATAACTTCCGGTTGAAATATTTTGCACTGCAGAAAAATTCATTACGTTTTGTGAATTAACCGTAGCTCTACAATAATTGATCGCAGAATTTTGTACCCAGGCAATTTGGTAATACATATTATAGATATCGTTGGGATTTTTATTTGAAGCGATTGTTGGGTGTAATGAATTAGCATCAGTTGATGGAATAACTTGTGTATTCCATCCATCCCAGGTTGGAGAGCCTAAGAATGCAAATTGGCCCAAAGGACCAAACCTTGCAACTATACCTGCCGGATAAACATAGCTATCTTTATTTTCCCAGGCTACAACTGCCCTGCCGTTATAATCTATGCGATAACCGGATTTAAATCATTAGAATATGATTGTGTAATATCTACAAAAACATTTTTAGGGTAGCCGCTATATAAAGATAAACCGCTGCCGCAGGCAATTTGAATTTCTGCAGCACCGCCGCTTTTTTCTTCCCAAACTATGCTGATATCATGTCCGTGGGAGGCAATTGAAGGTAATTTGCCGCCGTTAGAGTCTAATGGTTTTCCTCCATTTCCTAAACTCCATGTTGCACCATTGTCGGTACTCATCTCATACCATACATGCCCCAAGCTTTCATAAACCATATACAATGTTCCATCCGATGTTCTTACAAATTTCCGCTGGCTGTTATTGGAATATGCAGCCGCATCATTCGATAGCTGCGTTCCCTTCATTACGGCTTTTACCGTTGCACCGGAGTTGTTAAATACTACCGGAGTTTTTAAAGCATTTGAATCTTGGAACGACGCACTGCTTCCACTCCAGTATTGAAAATAAAATTTGTGATTACTTCCGTTTATATTTACTGTCTGCGGGCTTTCGGCTTTGACGGAGTAAATTGGCAATTGTGAGTCAAATGTAGGATTTTGCCCGAGGAAGACGCCTTGGTGTGCGCCGGAAGTTGCAACATTTAAAGGAGATGAATATGAATGCCAAATTGCATTTGTTCCTCTATTTCTGTTTCCTTTCGGATCTGAATTATCATCCCTAAACCATGGATCTTTTAATTTAATTGAACCATATTGATTTGATATGTTTTCAGATGAAAAATTTATACTTACCTGGTCCACATGATCAAAACTTGAAACAAGTTGATTTACATTTTTTCTTACCAAATAATTGTTAAAATTAATGTAAGATGAAGAAATGTTATCCTCCCAATTATTAAATTTTTCATTATTGTAAATAGTAGTTTCGGATTGCAAGTATTCGGTGTTATTGATTCCGAATGGAAAAGTATGACCCGAAGGATAGTTTTGCCATTGGTTGGTCTCCCAATATCCTATCTGTCCAAATTCAGTCCCACTTGAAAGTTTTTGCTTTACTGTAACATTTTGCTGCGGCGGAGTATATGTTATAGTTAACGTTGGAAAACCAATATCCTTTACAACTCCATCACCTCCTTGCTGGGTAACTATAACCAAAACCAATCTATCGCTTGGAAGCGCATTTTGCACAACCGACTTTAGTAATTCCGTATCCATATCTGTATTTGTATCAAATATTAGCGGTGACGTTTCGGAAATTACAGATGCAATTAGATTTGAATATATCTCTGTCTTTGAATTACCGTAACTTAGATTTGCACTAGTACTTCGTTTCATAAATATATATGCAATGTCAGGTTATACAATTATTTCAT
>CAJXGP010000429.1 GCA_913053915.1 uncultured Ignavibacteriales bacterium
ACGGCTGATTCAATTTCTCGCCGATAATATCGGGAGTATTTTTTCAGCGAAACGAATTAGCGATTTCTTAAAATCACAACACATAAATATATCGCACAATCAAGTGCAAACGTTCAATGATTATTTTACTAATGCTTTTTTAATTCATAAAGTTCCGCGCTACGACTTGCAAGGCAAACGTATATTTGAATTTGGAGAAAAATATTATTTCGAAAATTGCGGTATTCGTAATGCCATTGTTGGATATAAACCCGGTGACGATGCAAAATTACTTGAGAACATAGTATATAATCAACTTTTGTATAAAGGCTATGAAGTTAAGATAGGCTGGCTCAAAACAGAAGAAATAGATTTTGTTGCCGTTAAAAATAATAATAAAGTTTATGTTCAAGTCTGCTATTTACTTGCAGATGAGAAAACTATCAATCGGGAATTTGGAAATCTTTTACTAATAAAAGACAATTACGAAAAGATTGTTGTGAGTATGGATAAAATGCCATTTACTAATTTCAAAGGAATAAAACATTATTATTTATTGAAATTTTTAAACGAGTTTGAGTAAATATTTAAGATTCTCTTTGCTTTATCTATATAAACAGCAATAAAAATAGTGTGATTTTCCAAGCCATAATGATTAATCAGATTATATATATAACAAAATTTACTAATCTTTCCATACAAAATCGAATAACATATAAGAAGCTGTAACCATGATTACATCATAAGAAAATACTATTACAAGATCAAATTCAGCATCAGCAAAACTCGTGCCTAAAATAGAATATAAAGTTAATTGAACGGATATTAAAATTAAAGGCAGTAATATTGGGAAAGCTAAAACCGGGTACAATGTCCCTTTTGCTCCTGCTTTTGAGATTATTGCAGCAATTATTGTTGATGATACTGCTAATCCGATACTAGATAGTATAAATGAAACTACAAAAAGAGGAAAATTCCGCAGTATAAATTCATTAAAAAGGGCGGCATATAATATAGTGATAACGGTATTCATACAGAATGTTAAGATTAAATTAAACAATAGCTTACCGGAAAGAACCGTGGTAGGGGATGCGATTAATTGCAGGATGAGCGATGTACCGCGTTCCTCTTCCGAAACAAAAGCTCGTGCAAGACCCGACATTGCCGAGAAAAAAATAACTACCCAAAATAAGCCGCTTGTAAGGCTTTGTGTTATTCTTTCATTACCGATTGAAAACATAATGACACTAATTGCTACAATTATAAACATGGCTAATGAATTTACGGCGTAACGCGTTCGTAATTCCGAATGATAATCTTTTTTATATAATGAATAGGATTTAAACATATTCTTGTTTATGAGAATAAAATAATGTTACTATGTACATTATGTTTACTTTTATATCCTTTCTTTGGGTTATACTTAGAACAGAAAAATATTATTTTTTATAATCTTCCAAATTAATACTTGTACTGCAATAAGATAAATCTTCTTCATCATTAGAAGCAATAATTATAATAGAATGTTTTGATTCTTGCTCGATAATTTTATAAACAAATCCTTTGCCTAAAACATCTAAATTGGAAGTAGGTTCATCTAAAATAATAAGAGGGGGAGAGTGCATAAGGGCAAAAATAAATTTTAGCCTTTGTTTCATACCGGAAGAGTATGTTTTTACCAGATCGTTCCTCCGATTATAAAGCAGAAACTGATTCAGCAAATCAACAACTTTATTTTTATTTAGTTTAATTCCTCTGATTTGAGCAATATAATTGAGATTTTCCCAAGCGGTAAATTCATCGTATAATACAAGATAAGGTGAAACAAAACCGATATAGTTGTGCAAATGTTCAGAAATTATTCTTTTCCCATCATTGCAATGAATTACCTTTCCACTTGAAGGAGATAAAATATAGGCTAAAATATTTACAAGAGTAGATTTCCCTGAACCGTTAGCCCCTGTTACACCAAATACACCGTTTTCCTTTAGATGAAAATTCAGATTGTTAAATATTAATCTTCTACCAAATCTTTTATTTAACGCATCGGCTTGAATAGAATAATTACTCATTAAGTATTACCAATTTACCGGAAGTAATATTATTCCCTGATTTAGTGAAGAAAAGATAAACCCCCGTAGGAAGTCTGTTATTATTTTTGTCCATTGCGTTCCATTTAACAACTTTTTGACCATAAAGATACTGAATTTGTAGGTTAGATTTATATACCAAATCCATATTAATGGTATAAATATTTAAATCTGCAGTTTGAGACTGATCGGGTTGAACCGGAATAAAGATATACTTATTCTTATTATAATTAAATGGAGAAGGAAAAGCGTAATCTACTTGAGCTAAGATATATTGACCGCTTTGTAAAAGAATATTGTTTAGAATTTGAGCCGTAAGCCAATATGAAGGTCTGTCTGCTGAAAATTTTTCATAATAATCGTATCCTGCTGCTAATTGTTTCGAACCGGGCTCTTGATAATTAAGCAAAGCATAGTTGAATTGATATGTAGCGCTTACACTGTCGATTCCGTCTTTAATATCGGCATTAGTAACGATTGTCATTATTGTATCAATGCTTATAGGATTAGTAAAAAGTATAAACGAATTTGAAACCGCACCGGAGTTCAGATGCAATAATTTTAACGGCGGTTGGAATTGTATGGAAGTAATCGGTTCCAACAACGGATAGTGTTTCGCTTGAGGAAAATATTTAACCGTATCAGCACGATAATTAGTATAATAAGTCCATATCCCGAATTTATTCAATTGAGTTCCAAACGTAGAGCCTCGTTCAATGAGACTATTTTTTATTGCTTTTAAGGCTCTCATTTTAGGCATTAATTCCCATTGTTCTTTTATGATGTTGTATCCAAAATTCATCTTAAGAAAAATGTTCCAAATAGCCAGGTCATAACCATTATTATCGGCAAATGAGCGGGAAGACTCATTGAAATAGTTGCTCAAATAAGCAAAGTAATCGTGAATAGTATTAAATACAAAAGTTTCCATCGAAGTGGAAGCCATCTCGTAGAAAAAAGTATCGGAAGCACGGTAAATATAATCTCCGCCTTCGATGCTGTGAAAAAATTCATGGGCAACCGTTACTCGTGCGC
>CAJXGP010000430.1 GCA_913053915.1 uncultured Ignavibacteriales bacterium
TATGGATATATGTTGTTGTTTAATCCACTCCCTAAAGGACGTGGTTAGTGATAAATATCTATCCCTTTTTAGAATAGAGCCATGATATTTAACAATTCAAACCGTCCGTTATTTTAAGTCGACTTTTGGTTCAATTTGCTCAATTTCTTTTTGCGTAAGATAATATTTCTCAAAATGCTCAGTGATCTTTATAAAGGCTTCATCAATTGAATTACAAAATGAAAATAATTTTAAATTGGAGCTGCTTATAACTTGATTAGTTACAAGCGCTTCAAAATTAATTATTTCCTTCCAATACTTTTCATCATAAACAATTAAGAGCATCTTTTTTTTAATTTTACCGGTTTGCAGTAAAGTTAAAATCTCAAAAAATTCATCCATCGTACCAAAACCTCCCGGAAAAACGACTAAGCATTTTGCAAGATAGGCAAACCAGAATTTTCTCATGAAAAAGTAATGAAATTCAAATTGTAAATCCTGAGTTACATATTTATTGACAAATTGTTCAAACGGTATGCTAATGTTTAACCCGACCGAATAACCGCCGGCTAATTTTGCACCTTTATTGGCTGCCTCCATAATTCCAGGACCACCGCCGGTGCAAACTATAAATCTGTTTGCAAAAGTTTCCAGTTCTAAAGACCACTCAGTTAATTTCTTAGAAAGCGATACCGCTGCTTCATAATATTTTGACATATTTACCATGTGCTGTGCTTTCCTTAAATTTTCAGCTAGTTGTGTTGTCGATTTAGGGTCTATGGTTTTAAATTTATTATACTTTGCCATTGCTTCTTCCTTTGATCTCAATCTTGCAGACCCAAAAAATACAATGGTATCAACAATTTTGTGTTGCTTAAATTTAGTTTGTGGTTGAAGGAATTCCGAAAGTATTCTTAAAATTCTTGCATCTGAAGAATTTAAAAATTCTATATCTTCATATGCCTTTTTAATTTGATTCTTCTTAGCCATATTGTTCCTATTCTATATTGTTCGAAATAAATTTTTTTTATGCTACAACCAATGTATTATTTTAAAAGCCTTTTAGTTAAAAATTATAATTTTAATAATTCTTATACATTAATCTTTCGGAATCTTAAAGCATAAAATCAAAAAAGAGTATTGATAGTATACGGCAAATATGATATTTGAATCCGATAATAAGAACAGTGAATTTTATAGAAGATTCAGAAGATTAAATAATTGAATTTCTTGCGGGCTAAAATCGATAACCAGGGTTATGATTAACCCTGGTAGAAAAATTCAAATAAGGAATTTTAGATAATTGATTTAAAGTTATTTTTTAGCCGGTTTCGTACTTTGTTGCGGCAGACTTTGAGCTTGTGAAGGAAGTGCAGGAGTTTGCGGAATATGCTGCCGGGCAGAACCTTGAATTATACTCTCTCTTTGTTTTTGTGTACTTTGACCGGGTAGAAAGAACAGGTTCATAAGTATAGATAGTACCGCCAAACTACCACCTAACCACCACGTGGCTTTACTTAAAAAATCTGTTGCTCTTCGTGTACCGAACATCGAACCCATCGCTGCCGGTCCGCCAAATGTTCCTGATAATCCGTCTCCTTTGCTTGCTTGCATTAGAACGACTATTATCAAAATCACCGAAATCATACCTATGAAGATAATTAATAATATATGCATATTTAACTCCTTTTTATTGTAGCGGGAGAGGGACTCGAACCCCCGACACGTGGATTATGATTCCACTGCTCTAACCTGCTGAGCTACCCCGCCACAAAATTATTTAATTTGTAAATATATGAACAAATCTTTTGAATTTCAAAGGTTTTCCGCATCTTCATTTAAATCATTACAATTATCAATACGTGTCCAAAAAGGTTATTATTAAGTTTTCGAACTGTGAATATTAATAAAAATTAAAGCCTTTTTCACTCAAATAATATCTTTATAAAAAAGACTCATTATTTCATTCCGGATAATCTATTATGATCATTAATTTACTTTTTGAAATTGGTTTCGATAAATATTTTTTTAATTTCTTTTATGATGCTCGAAACTATCCGGCCGGCTTTTCTATTCCGTAACGATTACAAAGTAATATAAGATATTTTATCTCAATTGGTTTTAATTAAAACGTCGGCGATTTTTATCACTACGTTATATTATAATATTTTTTATTATATTATAAAAATAAATTATCGGTAAAAAAAAATTTCAAATTTTATCCCAATCAAGGACAATATAATTTTCAGACTTTAATGCCTGAACTCAATCATAGGAAATTATTATCAAAATGGAAACTTTTTTAACATTTGAAGAAACTAGAATAATCGGTTCTCTAATAGAAAAGAAAATTACTACACCTGAGTATTATCCGCTTACGGTCAATTCATTAAAAAATGCATGCAATCAAAAGTCTAATAGAAATCCTGTAATTTCTTTCGATGAGAATATTATCGAAAGTACATTGACTAAATTACGCGATAAAACTTTAGTAACAAGAGTGACAGGTAGTGATATTCGAGTTCCGAAATACCGCCAAATTTTTACCGAAGAACTGAAATTAAAACCTGATGAAATTGCGGTTATATGTGTGTTAATGCTTCGCGGATCTCAAACTCCAGGTGAAATAAAAACAAGAACAGGAAGGCTTTTTAATTTTGATAATCTTCTTCAAATTGAGGAAACGATTAATGGTTTAATGAATAGAGAAAAGCCTCTCGTTACCAAGTTATCTCGGCAAGCGGGAATGAAAGAATCACGATATGCACATCTTCTTGCAGGTGAGCCGATTGTGGAAAATGTTCAGGAAAATAAAGAAGATTCTACAAATCAATACGAGGAAAGGATTACTGCTTTAGAATCGGAAATAAAAAACTTGGAATCTAAATTAGAAATCCTTAATAATCAATTCGTCCAATTCAGAAAGCAGTTTGAGTGATAGTTGTCTTTTCGATTTTTTAATTTGCTAATTTAGAAACCGGCAAATCTTGAAGTAAAAGATTAGAGCTTCTGCAAAATAAACGTTCTGTCATTTTGAACCCGTTTTTTTTTGATGAGAAATCTTCTGATTATTGCATATATTAAAAGATTTCTCCCTTCGGTCGAAATGACAAATCGT
>CAJXGP010000431.1 GCA_913053915.1 uncultured Ignavibacteriales bacterium
ACTGTCGACCAAATCTGGATTATAAATAGGGGTTTCTCAAGACGACCAGGGTTGTGGGCAGAAAAATCTTTAGCGGGTACTAATTTTTCAACTAATGATGGTGATACTATAAAAAGTACTTCTGGTTCAAGAATTTTTTTGGGGGAAAAAAATATTACAACCCCTTGGAGTGTAACTGGTCCGGCACACGAATATTCCCACTATCTGTTCGGTGGTGGTCAGGTTTCCGGACATTTTGACGGTCGTGTTTATAATAATTATGGTAACGAAGGAAGAATTAATTCTTACGCATTAATGTGTGCCGAAAATAATGGATATATGAGCAGTTATGAAGCGTATAGGTTAGGCTGGTTAAATCCTACAATAATTACTGCAAATACAAATAGCATAGTTTTAAATGATTCACATATTTATAATCAGGCAATAATTATTCCGTTACGATATGATTCCGCAACCGGTTGGCTTAAAGAATATTACTTTTTAGCCAATTATGAAACCAGAAATGAATACGCAGGAGCAAATCCATTTTTAGTAGAAACTAGATTTAACCATACACTTACACATGGTTTATTAGTATATCATATCAAAGATGAAGATTTTAATATTGCTACAAATTCTAATCTGAGCATAGTAAATGCAGATGGTAGATACTCCTGGAAGTTAGTTCAGGGTAATAATACACCTTACGATAGAAGTGATGACTTAATAGGTAAAGACGTTCCAACATACCACACTGGTTTTGATTACCGAGATTATCTTACAATCAATGTTGGAGGAGTTATTTACAACGATTATGCTGCCCTCATACATCATAATCAGACAGACCCTGACGGCTGGAGATATAATAGCGATGATTTTTTAGGGACGGAAAAAGACTTTTTTAATGTGGATTTTAATAATGTATTTACCAAGTATAGTAATCCGGCTGCTTATTTGGGTGATGATGTAACTCCAATTGATATAGGATTTCAGATACTAAATTTTAATTCTTCAACAAAAGCATTTACATTGAGTATTCAGTTGGATAATAATGGATTGTTATCCTTTCCACCTTCGAAACCTCAGAGCTTAAAGGTAAGTTACAATTTGTCAAATCAAAATGTTTTAACCTGGGCATCAAATTTAGAACCTGATATGAGCAGCTATAAAATTTACAAAGCGAATACATCAGTAGGCGAACCAACGAGTTACAATTATGTAACAACAGTGCCTTCAACTCAAACTACATGGACTGATCCTGAAATAGTTTATGGCGATTCTTTATATAAAACTTTCTATAAAATTTCAGCAGTAGATAATACAAGCAAAGAATCTGTTAACTCTGATTATGCTGTTATTAATGTTTTGTCAAGTAGCATTACTTCCAATACAACCCTGAGCGGTAATATTTTACTTGTATCAAATATGGATGTTAATAGCGGTGTTACATTAACCATTTATCCGGGTGCAACGTTAAATTTCGCAAATGGAATTATTTTAACTATAAACGGAATCTTAAATGCCCAAGGCACATCAACTAACCAGATTACATTTAACTCTGCCAACATTATATTTGACGGTTCCAGCACTTATGGCTCTAACATAAATTATACTAATATAAACAACGGCACAGGTATTCAATGCTTAAACGGTGCAGATATTACAATCCAAAACTCAACAATAGATCACACTACTTACGGCGTTTATGTGTATAATTCCGCACCTATAATTAAAAATAACAATATAAATGAACCTCAGCAGAACGGAATTTACGGTGAAACTGCAGGATATCAACCTTATATTTATAACAATGTTATAACCAAAACAAGCGGTAATTCATATTATCATAATTACCAGGGATTATATTTTTACAATAATTCTGCAGTTCATGCAAACCGAAATGATGTAAGCGGTTTCTATTGGGGTGCCTATATTGGAGGAGGCAGCAATGCATCATTTTTTTATTCAAGTAAAGGTCTTTATCCTTATAACCGGTTTTGGTATAATTTATATGGGATAGCCGCCGGCTGGGGAGCAACTATTACAGCTAATTGGGTTGTCGGAGACGGTGGTAATAGTATATATAACAACACTATTTATGATGCATATAGTTATCACAGCAGTACAATATACGGTCAAAAGAATTACTGGGGAGGCGGAAATCCAAAGCAATACGCTTATGATAACTCCTATATATACATAACCCCTATTTTAACTTCCGATCCATGGAACCAAATTATTATTAATCCATTAGCAACAACTTCTAATACTTCGTTGCAAAGCAATCGATCACAATTATCAAAGATATCGTCATCAAATACCGGTACAAATAATGATTTATCCGACATTTACACCGGCTTAGAACAAGAAACAGATAGATAAAGCTATCGCACATTATAAAACGTTAATAAAAAATGACAGGCTTGCTATATTTTCTTTAACGGAATTGATGAAAATAAATCATGAATATCCTGATAGGAAAATACCGAATTACTTTAAGAGTTTAACGGCAAAAAATAAACACAGTGCACTAATAAAAAACTTAATGGCGGATATATATTTACAAAATAATCAATTCGATAAAGCTATTAAAACTTATGACGGCGTGATAAAGAATTATCCTAATGAATATCAAAGTATAAATGCGAGGTTTGAAAAATTTTTTGCTTATCTAAATATAAAAAGAGACAAAACAAAGGCGAATAAAATATTATCTGAAATCAAATCAATGAATCTAAAAGATGATGCATGGAAAATGAGATTAGCCGTTGCAGAAAATTTGTTCACAGGTCCAAACGGCTCGTTAACTAAACCGAATGTAAAAAATGTTCTCAGTAATTATGTACTAAAAGAATATTCATTATCACAAAACTATCCGAATCCGTTTAACCCAACAACAATGATTAATTATCAGATTCCGAAGAGCGAAGAAGTAACATTAAAGGTGTACGATGTACTCGGACAAGAAGTAGCTGTATTGGTAAACGGGTTCAAGGCAAAAGGCAGATACACTGTTCAATTTAACGGAAGTAATTTGGCAAGCGGAATATATTTCTACAAACTTAGCTCCGGTGATTTCAATGCAGTAAAAAAACTGATTTTAATAAAGT
>CAJXGP010000432.1 GCA_913053915.1 uncultured Ignavibacteriales bacterium
ATATAATTCACTCACATCATCGTTATCCTGAATTGATAGCCTATTATGTTGCAAAGAAAATAAAAATAAAGACAATTACAACTGCTCACAGCATAATAAAAGGTAAAAAATTTTTAAGTTTCAAATCGGATAAGTTTATTGCCGTTAGTAATGTTGTTAAATCAATGCTTATCAATGCATATAAAATTCCAGAAAAGAAAATAATTACCCTTTATAATTGTCTGGAAATTCCTAAAATCAACACTGATTCGTCTGAATTCAAACGGACTTTGAATATTCCTGAAGATGCAATAATTTTATTATTTCTAGGCAGGATTACAAAAATTAAAGGAGTTGATTTATTAATTGAAGCAGTTAAAAGGATTAGAATTCAGAATCATAATGTATTTCTACTCATTTTGGGTGAATATTATGATAATACTATGAATAGATATTTAAAGGAAATACCTGCAGAAATAAAAATCCTATCATCCGTTGAAGACCCTTTCCCTTACTACGCAATTGCGGATCTAGTAATTTCGCCATCCAGAATAGAACCTTTGTCTTATGTTATGCTTGAATCCGGCTTAATGAAGAAACCGTTTATTGGAGCAAGGACCGGAGGAATTGAAGAATTTATTGAAGATAATATAAACGGCTTACTTTTTGAATGTGGGAATGTTCAAGCATTAGTTGAAAAAATAAATTATATACTCAATAATCCACAAAAAGCAAAAATGATGGCTGATAACTTATATGCCAAAGTAATTGAAAATACATCTTGTGAAAAATATTTTTCAAAACTTTCTTACATTTATGAAGACTTAATATTGAAAAAATGATTTTTGATAAATTAATTAAATATGAAGAAGGCGTTTTCGAAATATTAAAAAATTTTAAGGATGGAAATCAAAATTGCTTAATTACATATTTTAACCAACATTGTTTTAATGTTTATTCATCAGATAAAAATTACAAGTATCTTATTGATAATTATTTTCATACGTATATAGACGGATTTGGGATTTATCTAACTGTTAAATTATTTAAATATAATAACTCGCAGAAGTTTAATGCGAGCGATTTGCATGAAAAAATTTTAAAGTATTTTATCATTAATAATTTTAATATTTTTATTATTGGTGGCAATTTTTCAAGTGATATTATAAAAAACACTGAAAATAAAGGATTAAAAATATGTGGATATCAAAATGGTTTTTTTGATCAAGCCGAACAGGGACTCATCATAAAAAGAATAAAAAAAATAAATCCCGATGCAATACTTATCGGGATGGGTGTTCCTAAGCAAGAATATTTTGCTGCTGAGTTATCTAAAGAACTTAAAGGGAAATTGATTATCTGTGTAGGTAATTTCTTCGAATTTTATTTTGGTACCATAAAAAGAATTCCTAAATCATTTCGAAATTTAGGTATCGAGTGGATATTCAGATTATTTACCGAACCTAGGCATTTATGGAAAAGATATTTAATTGGGATCCCGGTATTTGTATTTTTATTATTTAAAGGATTATTTAACAAATCACATTATTAATTCTAAATCAAATTGCAAGTGATTAAGAAAAAATTACATGAAGTATCATAACACAAAACTAATTCTTTTGGAAATTTTCTTTATTTTCAAATAATAAACTAAGGACTATCATGAAAAAAACATTAAAACTATTTTCAGTTTATTTCATTTCCTTTTTCATTATAATTACTTTTTTAAGTTGTAGTTCATCGAATATTAGTAAAGATAATAATTTATCGGAACTACCGGGCAAGTATAAAAATTTTACACTTCTTCCAAATGGATGGCGACTTACTCCGGAGGGAAAGCAAATCCCAATCGGAGAGCTGCCGCTTAATATGGTTATTACCAATAATGAAAGATATGCAATCACGTCGAACAGCGGTATGGGGATTAATTCACTCTCTGTAGTCGATCTTAAAAATTATAAAGAAGTTCAGAGAATAGTTATAAACAATACGTGGCTTGGTATTGTATTTAATTCCGATGATTCAAAACTTTTTGTTTCCGGAGGGAATAATAATCTTATTTATGTATATAATTTTAATGTGGGGAAACTTAGCCTTGCCGATTCAATAATTATTGGCCCCAGATATCCTAAAGGCAAAATTTCAATTACAGGTATCGATTATTTAAAAAAGAAAAATTACATTCTTGCAGTATCTAAAGTAAGCGATATACTCTATGTAATAGACGTAACGAATAAATCGATTTTAAAGAAGCTTAAACTTGACGGGAAATGCTACGATGTTAAGATTAATCATGCACAAAATTTTGCTTATGTATCTGTTTGGAGTAAAGCGGAAATCGCAGAAATAGATCTTAATAATTTTACAATATCGAAAATAATAAAAACCGGAGATCATCCTTCCGATATTGTAATTACTAAAAACGATGATAGACTTTTTGTTGCTAATGCAAACAATAATAGTACTTCGGTTATTAATTTAAAAAGAGGCAAAGAAACCGAACGGATTGTATCATCTTTACTGCCCGATGCGCCGTACGGAAGCACACCCAATGCAGTTGCATTAAATAGTAATGATACAAAGTTGTTTATTGCAAATGCAGATAATAACTATTTGGCTGTATTTAACATCAGTAAAAAAGGTTCTGCAAAAAACTTGGGATTTATTCCAACAGGCTGGTACCCGACCTCTGTTAAATTTTTAAGTAAAACAGAGCAAATTGTTGTGGCAAATGGAAATGGTTTATCTTCGAGGGCTAACCCTGAAGGACCTAACCCTTATGAACCGCGTAAAATTAGAAATAAGGAATATATTGGAACCTTATTTAAAGGAACTCTTTCCGTTATAAATGAACCTAATCAGAATATACTTTCAAAAATGAGTAAGAGAGTTTACCTGAACACACCTTATATTTATAAGAAGAAAACTTGGATGAATACTCAAAACATTATCCCGTCGGTACATAATTTAAAAAGCAGCAAAAAAATAAAATATGTTTTTTATATTATTAAAGAAAACAGAACATACGACCAAGTTTTTGGCGATATTTCAAAGGGCAACGGAGATAGTTCTTTATGTTTATTTGGTG
>CAJXGP010000433.1 GCA_913053915.1 uncultured Ignavibacteriales bacterium
TAAAAATAAAACAACTAAAATATCGGGAATAACAATAATACTCTCGTTTAGAAAATTGATTAACACCCTCATCTTTTTAGAAAAAACAGAAAAAATTCCAAGAGGAGTTCCAATTAAAATTGGTAAAATAATAACCCCCAGTGCAATTCCCAGAAGATTTCTTACTCCATAAAATACACGAGAAAAGACATCTCTACCAAGCTCATCTGTACCAAAAAGATATTGTACTGACGGCGATTGAAATCTTGCGTCAATCTGAACTGAAAATGGATCAAACAGAAATTTCATCCCCCATATTGCAATAATCATCAAAAATATTAATAAAAAAATAAATGTTAATTTTTTTGTCATGTTTTGTGTCTTAGACGAGGATCAACTACAATATGCAAAAAATCCACTAATAAATTAACTACAGCAAAAAAGATAATAGCAATTACAATAATTGCCTGAACCACAGGGTAATCTCTGTTGAGTATGGATTCAAAAAACATTCTTCCAATACCAGGAATCCCGAAAATTGTTTCTACAATGATTGTACCAACAATAAGATACCCAAGCATTAAACCAGAAACGGTTATAATAGGAACTAGAGAATTTCTTAAAATATGTTTTAACCAAACCTCCCTGTTTGAGATACCTCTTCCAACTAAAAAAAGGATATATCGTCTTTTGGATTCTTCCTCAAGGAAAACAAGTAAATGACGAACCAGATAGCTACAAATTATTAAAGTAAGGGTGATGACGGATAAAAATACCGAAATAAAATTTAAATCTTCTGCCTGCGGAGAAGAATGAAAAATTAAAGCTGCTATTAAAAGAATGGCTATGCCGATAATAAAAGGTGGGATAGAACTCAAAAAAATCACCACTTTTTTGATAATATTCATAGCTTGTTTTCTTTTTGAACTTGCAATAATCATGCTTAAAACCAACCCTAAAATAAGACTAATAATAAATGTCGGAATAGATATAATTAAAGAAAAAGGTAATCTTCTCTGAACTTCCGTGTTTATATCACGACCATTAATTATTGAATCTCCCCAATTTCCAGTAAGCGTATCCCCCAAAAAAGAAGTATACTGGTTGTAAATTGGCTTGTTAAGGTCGTATTCCGCACTAACCGTTTCAAATACATTTTGGTGATAATAAGAAATACCCAATAATCGCTGAACAGGACTACCTGGCAAAAAATGCAGTGCTAAAAAAGCAACTGTTAAAGCAACCCAAACAATAAAAAGAGTACGAATAATTTTTCTAATAATGAATATTCTCATATTTAATAATACATCAACAGGGTTTGTTAGAAAAATGATTTTCGACTGTATTTAGCTTAATATAGTTCAGTCTGCTCCAAATATTTTAATGATATAAATGAATCTATCTTAATATTTTTAATTTTCTGCTTGTTGTATAAAATTCCCACTTTAGAATCGTACAGGAATATAGCAGGAATATCTTTTATAACAATTTGCTGGGCTTTAACAAAATCCTTTTGTCTGGTCTGCAAATCAGTTGTATTTTTTATATCATATACCAACTGATCAATTTTCTTTGTATTATAACCGAGAAAGACAGAATATGGACCACTTGAGGAAAAAGGAGTCTCTATAAAGAAAAGAGGATCTGGATATGGCCCACCAAGATAAGACAACACGGCTTGAAACTTTCTATTAACCACTTTATCAAGAATTCCTGCAAAATCATAACCTGAAATTTCAACTTCTGCGCCTATTTTACGCCACTGACTTGCAATGTATTCACTAATAGTTTTATTAACAGGATCGTCTGAAATATACAAAATCTTAATGGGTTCATGGATGTTGGCTTTCTTGTATAAAGATTTCGCGTTAGCCAAATTGAAAGAATAATCTGTTACTTCAGGAGTATTTTCTTTATACATAGTTGGCACTGGTCCTTTGGACTTTACTCCAAAATTATTTAGAATCTTTAAAATCTCTTTTTTATCAATAGATTCTGCAAAAGCAACACGGATATCACGATTGCTTAACTGTGCATCATTTAGGTTAAAATAAATTGAGTTTATTGTATTACCTGCCACACTCTTAAACAAAATGTTATTTTGTTTAACAAGTTTACCAACATTTGGATTAAAACTACTCATAATCCAAAAATCAATATCGCCATTCTTCAAAGCAAGAGTTCTTCCCAAATCATCTGGAATAACCAAAACATCCAATTCCGCTATATTTGATTTTTTGCCCCAATAATTATCATTCCTTTTAAAGACGATTTTTTTGCCAATTTCGTGTGAAGTAAAAACTAATGGACCAGTCCCCGTCGGTTTTTCCGACAGAGTATTTTCTTTAATAGACTTGGCGGAAGCAATGGATATAAAGCTTATTTTTGAGAGAAAAGAGCTGTCAGGACTACTTAATGTAATTTTGATAGTTCTTTTGTCTGGTGTTTCTATTGTTTTAATACCAGATAAAAATTGTGATAATACTGGACTAATCTTTGGATTCTTAATACGATTTAGATTCTTCAAGACTACATTGGAATCGAAAATTGTTCCGTCGTGAAAATATACACCTTCACGCAAATTAAATTTATATACAAGACCATCATTAGAGATATTCCAACTCTTTGCAAGTAATGGTTTAAATGAAGCTGAATCAGTATCGTAATTAATTAAAGATTCATATACATGACCAAATAAAAGATTAATACTTATGCTTTCTATCAATTTAGCATTATCAAACGAGGCGACATCACTAGGAATAGAGTAACTTAGAATTTTATTACTAGGATTATTTGGTGATTTTTGGGAAATATAAATACCTCCTACTAAAATAACTATAATAACAATCCCCAATAATAGTTTTTTCATAATGAATTATTTTATATATTTAATAGTATTATTATATACAAAACTAGTATTTTATATATACTCTGACTGTGTATACATTGATCTTTCCTTATTTACCAAAGACTTCTTTCAACTCATCTCTTGTTTTATCCATATTAAACACTTTGATTAGAAACACTGTAATAGTTTTTTTACTTGGTTATTTTTTTGTGACACCAGTGATGTCACATACAAAAT
>CAJXGP010000434.1 GCA_913053915.1 uncultured Ignavibacteriales bacterium
TGAAATTTAAAGATCGAAACATTACAATTTATTTTCGATAAATTAATGTGGATGAAAAAGAGTTAAAAATATTACTGAAAAAATTACCGTTAACTCCAGGAATACTCGGAAAAGAAGAATATTTTAATTCTTCGGTAATGATACCATTAGTTAAAATAAACGGAGAATATCATTTTTTATTCGAGAAAAGAGCTGCAAAGATAAGGCAAGGCGGTGAAGTTTGTTTCCCGGGCGGTGAAATTGACCGGTTGATTGACGGTGATTACAAAGATACGGCAATAAGAGAAACATGCGAAGAACTTGGAATTAATAAATTGCATATCAAAGTGTTGGGTCAATTGGATACTTTAATCGGCCCGGCAGGTATAACCGTCGATTCTTATTTAGGCATCCTTAAGATAAAGAATATTGATAAACTTAAATTTGGCCGGAATGAAGTTGAAAAGGTTTTTTCTATCCCGGTATCATATTTTTTAAAAAATGAACCTGAAAAATATTATGTTCGTTTAGAAATACATTCAACCGGAATAGATCAAAATGGGAAGAAAATTGAAATGCTTCCGGTAAAAAAATTAAATCTTCCGGCTCGTTATTCAAATTCTTGGGGAAGTCGAAAACACAAAGTCCTTGTTTACACAAAAACCGAGGAAATTATCTGGGGGATAACAGCCACATTAATTTATGAAGTTATAAGTAAAATAAAAGGATTAAACTGAAACTAAAGTATAAATAAAAGAGCCGTCTCAATGAAACGGCTCTTAATTATGAACTAATATATCCTCATTATTTGAGTAAAACTAATTTTCGTGTTGCAATAAAATTGCCTGCGTGAATTTGATAAAAGTAAATTCCACTGGCAAGTTTATTTGCATCGAAGATAACCTTATAATTTCCCGCCTGTTTATTTGCATTAATCAAAGTTGCAACTTCTTTCCCTAAAATATTAAATACTTTCAACACAACATGGCTTGCCGTAGGTATTTGATAACTAATTGTTGTAGTCGGATTAAAAGGATTCGGATAATTTTGATTCAAAGCATAACCGGTAATTACCGGTACATTTTCTTGAACGGAAGTTATTACTTCAGGTGTAATGATGAATGAGTCGTTACTTGAATAATTACTTACATAATCTAAATTAATAGTATTTGATTGTGCGGTAGAATAACCCGGTAAATCGGTAGAAGTAGTATAACTTCCCGGTACCAGTCCTCTAATTGAATACAAACCGTTTATACCGGTAACACCGAAAGAATAAATAGATTTATTATCATCAGCAGCAAACACAATAACACCGTCAACGGGATTACCGGAATTATCCTTTACAATACCCGAAATAACTGCAGCGCCGGAATCCTGTAAAGCATTAACATTGAAAACAATTCCCGGAACAACCCCGGAAGAATCAACTACAACTGAATCCGCATCTCTGTAATGTAAAGTAGTACTTCCATCATACTTAAAATAAGTAGGCAGGTAATTACCTTGAGGTATAGTCAATAGAATATATTCCCCGGGTATGAAATTCTTTAAAGAATAATTTCCTGATGAATCCGTAATTGTAGTGTATCTACTGTGTCGTGCCCTAAGATCATTTTTTCGTATTGCCATTACAATTGCTTCAACGCCTATGCTGTCACTGTTTTGCACAACTCCCGTTATTCCGTTATTATAAGCTTGTTTCGGTTCTAAAACAAAATCGATATTTTTTACATTTTGAGCTATCCCAATTCTATCGGCAGTTAAGAAATTTCTTTTATTATTATAAAATTCAGGAATGTATTTACGATTAAAGGCTCTTGCAAAAACTATCACGGTATCGCCTTGTCTAATACGTACGGAATAATTTCCATCACTACCGGTTATTGAATGATAAAATCTATGGCTTCTTGCATTTGCAGTTAAATTAAATATGGTAATCCATGATTTTACCGGATGTCCGGATGTATCTTTAACACTTCCGCTTAGTTTAAAAATCTTAGATGCAATTCTCGGAGATAAGCCAATGGGAATGCTTAGACTATCGCCTGATTTTACGGCAATTTTTTTTGCATGAAATATCTTATATACACCATCATAATATTCGGAGAAATAGCCTGCAGCTCTTATATATAAAATATAGATACCGGGGTAAACTTTGGTATAATAATTACCTCCGCTATCGGTTTTAACAGTAGTCATTCCCCATCCGAAAACAGGTAAAAAAGTAACTAATGCATTTTTTATCGCTGCACCTGTAGTTCGATTTTTAACAATTCCGCTTATGATTGCTTTAGTAACATTGCTATCGATGGTTACTTGAACAGTGTCGGAAGGTTCACTTTCCCTGTGCATGTTTACGGCAGTAACATAATATGAGTATGTTTCTCCCCTATGAATAAATTTGTCTCTCCACGAATCAAAAGGAATATTATGATATATTCTTCTAAATTTACCACTATCTGAAATTGCTCCTTTTTTCCGGTAAATATTAAAAAAATTATACCCGGCGGAATGTGTTGAAGTATTTTTCCAATCAAGTTTTACAAAAATAAACTTTCCCCAACTGACTTGAGCAACTCTGAGATTTGTCGGTGCATCCGGTTGGGAAAAACCGACCGATATAAATAGGAAAAAGAAAAAAAATAATACCGGTAATTTTACAAAATTACTCATGGTTCACCTCTTTTATAGTTATGATTTAAAGTATGTCACTGTTATAATGTTTAGACAAATTAACTCGGTTTAATGTTTAATATTACAATAAATATATTAATAAAAAAATCATTTGTCTTTTTAATATACAAAATCATGCCAAACGGTAATTGGACACTATCCTATTATTCTATAATATGTTATTGAAATAATAGAAAGTATAAATTGCCTGGAATAGCGGAACAATTGCCTGGTGAAATTAATTCAGGTGATTTTTATCAATGAAATATATTTAAAATGGGAATCCTCAAGTTTTTTAATAGTGCATATTAGCCATAAACGCAACTTAGTTTTTTTACCATTCCGAGCGTTCGGAAGATGTGAAAATCCTTTCGTTTTTTGGGTAAAAT
>CAJXGP010000435.1 GCA_913053915.1 uncultured Ignavibacteriales bacterium
GCCGGTCTGAAAGCCAGGGAAGAACAAGCTCAGGCAGTACTGGCATTGGCTAAAGAAAGCTTAACTTTGGCTAAAGTTAATTCGGCAAGAGCTGATGAAGATTTTAATCGAGCGGTAAAACAGTTTAAAGATAAAATTATCGCTAAAGAACAATTTGATCATATGCAAAAAGCTTTGGAAGCTGCCAGGGCAATATATAATATCGACAAAGCTAAAATCGGTACTGCCGTAGCTCAACTTAATGTAATTAGAACTGAGCTTACTAATACAAAAATCTATGCTCCTATGGACGGAATTGTTGCTAAAAGATGGGTATTAAAGGGAGATGTTGTCGCACCGGGAGAACCGATATTTACAATTTATGATCTCAAAAATATATGGGTTACAGTCGACCTTGTAGAAACCAAATTATCTTTGATCCACATCGGAGATCGCGCCAGTATTTCGGTCGATGCTTATCCTCAGCAAAATTTTGAGGGGAATATTTTTCAAATTGGCTCAAACACTGCCGCTGAATTTTCACTGATCCCCCCGTCAAACGCAGCCGGGAACTTTACAAAGATAACTCAAAGAATACCGATAAAAATTTCAATTAAACCTGTCCAAATGAAAGGTCAAAAAGATCCTCCAACATCAATGAAACTTTTGCCGGGCATGTCTGTCGAGATTAAAATTAAGGTGAAGTAAAGGATGGCAAATAAAACTAATATTCCATTAAGCTACGCCAATTTGCATAACCAGCCTTACTATAAGTGGATTGTTTTAGCAAATGTAATGATCGGTACGTTTATGGCTGTGCTTGATATCTCCATTGTTAATGTCGGATTAACTAAAATGATGGCTGCTTTTGGAACCAGCGTAGATAAAATTGAGTGGGTGTTAACTGCATACCTGTTGGTTTTTGCAGTTGTTTTGCCATCTTCCGGTTGGATTGCCGATCATTTCGGCTATAAAAAAGCTTATAATTTAGGGTTATTTCTTTTTACACTCGGTTCGCTACTTTGCAGCCTTTCAACTAATGAGAATATGCTCATTGCATTTCGTATATTGCAAGGTGCCGGTGCCGGATTCATAATGCCTGTCGGCATGGCAATTATAACTATGGAATTTCCACCTAAACAAAGGGGTACGGCACTAGGCTTTTGGGGCGTAGCCGCTGCAGCATCGATTTCTCTCGGGCCTATGTTTGGAGGTTATTTGATCGATAAATTTAGCTGGCATGCCATCTTTGTTATAAATGTACCTATCGGTATTATTGCTATTGCCGCTACACTTATTATTCAAAGAGAATATGAAACCGATAAATCACGTCCTTTCGATTTGCTGGGTTTTATTTCGATGACATTATTTTTAGTGTTTCTTTTATTGGCACTTTCCGATGGTAATGCGGCTTGGAATACCGGGGGTTGGACCTCCGGTTTTATTTTAACATGTTTTTTTATCTCTTTTATTAGTTTGGTTATTTTTTTAGCTACCGAATTTTCGATCAAAAATCCCATAGTTGATCTCAGAATTTTAAAAAATCGTAATTTTGGAATGGCTAATATAATGCTGTTTATATTTGGATTGGCATTCTTCGGTAATGCTTTTCTTCTTCCAATTTATTTACAAAATTCTCTTGGCTACACTGCACTTCAAGCAGGATTGGTATTTTTCCCGATCGGTATTATCCAAGCTGTAATGTCGCCTGTTGCAGGATGGATGACAGATAAATTAAACCCTAAAATACCAATTTCAATAGGAATTATCTTAACCTTTTTCAGCATGTATTTATATAAGGATCTTTCCCTTTATACAGAATACGGACAAATAATGCTTCCATTGGTAATAAGAGGATTTGGTCTCGGCTTTATGTTTATTCCGCTGAGCACTATAGCCATAAATGATATTTCAAAAGAGAAAATGGCTCAGGCAACAGGTTTGTTCAATACAATTCGTCAAGTAGGCGGAAGTTTTGGAGTGGCTATTTTAGGATCATTGTTAACCCAAAGAGTTATTTTTCATACAGCTATGTACAGTGAAGCGGTTAACACAAGCTCTACTGCTTTTCAGCAAACACTTTACGGCTTGAAACACTTTGTACAGCAATCTACCGGAGGTGCAGGTAACGAAGTGATTTTGAGAGCTAAAGCATTAATTGTACAAAATGTCATAAATCAAGCATTTATTCAAGGAATAGCCGATGATTTCCTTGCAGGTGCAGTTATTACTATTTTAATATTGATTCCTCTCTTTTTCTTAAAATACAATAAGAAGAAGAGGGACACTCAAGTTATGGAGTAATTTCTTTTTACGAGAAATGGAGATAAAATTTATATGAAGACTAATATCATTATCATAATTATAGTATCGCTTTTATCTTTAACTGATAAAGCCTACTCACAAAATTCCTTAACCGGTAATTTAACATTGCAAAAAGCAATACGGCTTACATTGAAAAATCAACCGCTAATTAAACAGGCGGAAGATGAGGTTGAAGCGGCTGAGGCAAAAATTAAATTTCAAAAAAGCTTTTACTATCCGGATATTGAGGCTAATTTGTCATATTCTAGAATTGGACCTGTGCCGACAATAGAATTTGGAAAATTGTCTTTAAATTTGTTTCCGGCTAATAATTATGATGCTTACGTTGGTGCAATGTATAATATTTTCGATTTCGGGAAGAAAAAAGCATTATTGAACCTGACAAAAACATTTAAACTGACCGCTTCCGAAAAAATAAATTTTATTAAATACAATTTATCTTATGAAACCGTTAAATTATTCTATACAATTTTATTTGTGGAGAAAAGCCTTGATGTCAAAAATCAACAAATTAATACTTTGAATTCACATCTTGAAATTACGCAAAAAAAAGTAGAAAGCGGCACGGCGACTGATTTTGATGTTCTAACAACTAAAGTTAGAGTAGCATCTGCGGAGAATGGAAAAGCGGATATAGAGAATTCAATAAATAAAGAGAAAATTAATATCCCTAAAGAACCAAAACCTGCTGCAACTAAGCCTCTCCCACCATCTAAAAAACCGAAAGCAGCGCCTTGTTT
>CAJXGP010000436.1 GCA_913053915.1 uncultured Ignavibacteriales bacterium
AGGAGCAGAGCGACGTGAGAATCTCATATTTTGAGTGAAAAAAAGATTTCTCCCTCTGGTCGAAATGACAATTTGGATATTCTTTCATTTTTCAAAGGTTTCTCTATACTTAATTTTTCGGAGATTTCGGCTAAATAATTAAAAGAATAAATCGGAATTCAACAATAAAAGCATGAAAGTGTACCTTATTATTTTCCGCTGTATTTTCTACTCATTAAAATTTATTAAAGCGGCACCGTATCTTTCCGGTTTAAGAACGGCGTTGCTGGCTTTAAAATATTTAAACCAGAAATTTTTTATTTGATTATACTTTTTTGTAGAAGATGCGCTGGCACCTACTACATAAACCTTAACATTTTTCAAGTCGGGCAATAAATTGTCTTTTCTTTGTTTAAGTATAAAACTATTTATCCACTTTTTATTTATTTGATTGCGCTGGAAATTAGCATAAGAAGATTCTTCTATCATATCTGAAAATATTATAAGAATTTTACGATTCTGCGAAAAAGTCTTAAATATTCTATCTGCTACACCAAGAGATGCAATTATTTCGGTTCTCATTATTTTTCTTTTGGGTTTGAATAAAAGAGAATCAACTACTTTAATAATGGAATCTTTTTTTGTTTGGAGAACAGAAGCAGCTATTTTCCGTTTTGCATTAATCATCAATGTATTATCAGTACCCGGATTAAATTGTTTAAATTCGTAATCCACAGAAAGATTCATCTCCGATAAGGATTTTTCAGTAATTAAAGCAGCTTCAATTGCATCTCCGTAAGTTAGAGATTTTAATATGGATTTAAAATCATTTAAATATTTTTCGCGTATTTGTTTTGTATTTGTAGTTTCCGAGAGATCGAACAATACACTAACAATTTTATTTGATTTTTTTTCTTTATTTTCAAACTAACGGTTTTTTTACAGCGATTCAGAGTCAAACATCATTCAATAATTTTTCAACTTCATTTTTTAGTTTAGGTAAATCTCTTGAAATAATACCCCAAATAATCACATCGTCAACTTTGTCATATCCGTGTATTACATAGTTTCTTAAACTAATTATTCTCCCAGCATTTTCAATTGGAAAGTCTTTGTTAATTTTCAAAATACGGTTTATTGCTTCTCCTATAATTTCAAATTCTCTTTCAATTGCTCGGCGTAATAATTTATTTTTCTCATATACAGAAAAATCTCTTTTGTCTCCTAAATATTCAAAAATTGAATTTGAAGACTCAAAATGTCATAAAGCAGTTTTTTTATTTTATCCTGCATATAAAAGTTGTTTGTTCTTTTCTATCGTTTTAATAAAGAATGGGTTACTTAATGACTTATCCGTTATTAAGTCAATTTTTCGCTTAAAAATCTTTTCAAAAAGTTTATGTAAAGTAAAATAATTGTCTGTATATTTTTCAATTGTGATTTCATTAAACTTTATCAGTAGGTCAACATCACTTTTGTCAGTAAAATTATCAGTTACAACAGAACCAACAGCATACAACTCTTTTACTTTATATTTTTTGCAATACTTAACAATCGTATTAATATTTTCTGATAATATTTTATTCATACTTCAAAGATACAAAATTTCTCATTTACTATTAATTTCATTACCATATTTATCCATTTTACATCCCCAGTTTGAGCAAGTCCATACACCCCATAACACTTCTTTAATTTCTTTTGGCTAAGTTCATCAGCAATATCAAGAAGCTTATCTCCAATTTCAATTGATTGCTGCCATTTACCCCGTCAAATCCGATGAAATATTCTAGATTTCACTAGACAAGTAAGATTTGAGCCTGTTATGTAGGAACATTTTACCATAGTGTGTCTTTTAACCCCGTTAAATAATACAAACATTAAGCTATCAAATATTATCGTAATTGAATATGCTTTGTGTTTATTCATATAAAACATATACCCTATTCCCTTATACCTTATTTCCTTATACCTTATTTCCTCTTACTCTATAACCTCTATAAACCCTACTCATTTCTCCTTACTCCATACTTATTACTGTTTAGTACGCATTCGGGTTTTATAGTAGGTAGTAAGCAGTAAAGAGAAGATGGCTGTAATGAACATACGGTGCAGCTCCGCGTAAAACTTAAGATTTCGGGAATCTTTTACTTTACTCCGTTTGTTCCCAATGACGGTATTTTATTTAGTTCACATAATATAAGATTCTAGAATTTGTATTCCTAAACAAAAGCCAAGCAGCGTACCTAATTCGACTATTATGCACGCTATTGCGAAAAAGTCTTGACTATTTTGCAATACAGTGATATATTTATGACAATCAAAAGTGAAAAATAATGAAGCGCTATTTATATTCACAAATATTATCTGATTTACAAAAGAAAATGGTTTTTATAACCGGACCTCGTCAAGTTGGAAAAACTTCGAGGTTTCCCAATGCAGTAGGCTTCGTACTCCGGAAGACTATCTGCCACCGAGTGGTCGGTGGCAGCAGCGGAATTTATATTCCTAAACAAAATCGATGGATAGATCCTTCTATTATTCAGTTCCAAAGCATAGAAGATTTACAAAATGTACTTATTACAGCAATAGATGATTATGCAAATTAAAGCGATATTACGATATTGTGGACAATCAATATTTTCAGCACAACTATGTATATTAGAGGTACTCACCATGTTGTAAAGCGGCGAGCGCCGTGGCGAACTGTGCTATTTATTTTGGTGTTGGTAACCACGTTTGCTTGGGGGGGGTGGTATTTGTTTGACTATGGACGTTTACAAGCTGGGTATGATAGCAAAGAGGCGTCGAGGCAAATTAATCTTCTCGAACTCCGCGTAAAACAATATCGGGCAGACAACCGCGACCTCAATGAAAAAGTAGCCTTATTAGAGCAGAGTAAAAATATTGACCACGAAGCTTATTCCCGTATTGAAAATGACCTTCTAGGAAATCGGGAAGAGCTATCGGAATTAAAGCAACAAGTTACATTCTACGAAGGAATTATTTCTCCGGGCGGTATTGTTGAAGGTGTCCATGTTAAAACACTACGGTTAG
>CAJXGP010000437.1 GCA_913053915.1 uncultured Ignavibacteriales bacterium
GTCAGATGCTCTAACCAACTGAGCTATGGGCCCAAAAAATTCTAATGTGTAAAAATAATATTTATCTTTTGTTTTTGCAATATCCTTTCTGCTAAATCATCCTTTAATCTTTTAATAATTCTTTTATTTTAAGGTTCTTTCTCTTTGTGTAGTGAAGCATATCTAACAAATTCATTTTCAAATGTCTAAATTGTAAATATTAATAAAAAGTCAAAGTTTTTCGTAAAAAAAAATAACTTTTTTGAATTAAACATATCTACATTAGAAAACCGGCAAAATATTAAATTTAACTTTTATTAATCAGAGTGCGATAGACTTTGAACAATTCTCTTTTAGTGTTAAGAAGGTCTTGTGAAATGACTTTTACTTCACCAAGCACAGGCATGAAATTGGTATCGCCGTTCCACCGAGGTACAATATGAAAATGAATATGCTCATGAATTCCTGCGCCGCTCACCTTACCTAAATTAATCCCTATATTGAATCCCTCAGGTGCAAAATTAATTTTCAATGCTGCTTGTGCTAATTTCAACTCTTGAATAATTTCCAAGCCTTCTTTGACGGTAAGTGAAGAAAAATCACTTGTATGCCTGAACGGAACTACCATTAAATGTCCATTGTTATACGGATAGAGATTAAGGACGGTAAAAGTCAGTTCACTCTTATTTACCACCAAAGAATTATCATCTTCAATTTCTTTATTTGCCAGATCGCATAAAATACAATTGCTATTCTTATCTTTATCTTTAAAAGATTCAATATATTGCGAACGCCAAGGTGACCAAAGTTTATCCATTTTTCCTTTTTTGTAACGACAAAAAATGCATAGAAATAAATAAGTCTATTTTAAAAAGTACTGATGTGTCATCCCGGACACATTCACTTCATATCTCTGTTAATTCTCCCACCTCATCTTTTTGATGTGCTTTTGATATCCAATAGTTAAATATGTTCCATAGCCACTGGGCGTAAACTCCGTGAAGAATCTTTAATCCATTGTAAAAAAGAGATTTTTCAGTTACTTTGCACCTTCGGAATAGTACTATTGAACTTTTTAAAATGGTCTCGTAAATACCGCAATAATGCTTAGACAGTATCAATGTCCTTCTTCTTTTGCTTTTTTATATTCTTCCACAATTTTGCATTCAACATCTTTTGGGACCTCTTCATAATAAGCAAATTTTCTTTGATGTACTCCGCGCCCAGAAGTTAAACTTCTTAGATTAGAAGAATATTTATAAAGTTCGGCAAGAGGAACATAAACATTTATTATTTGGAAATGACCGTCGGAATTCATGCCCAATATTTTGCCTCTTCTTGAAGAAATATCACCCATAACATCGCCCATAAATTCTTCCGGAACAGTAACTTGGACTTCATAAATCGGTTCCAGCAAACAGGGATTGGCTTCCATAAATCCTTTTCGAAAACATTGAGATGCGGCAATTTTGAAAGATATTTCATCTGAATCGACAGTATGATAAGTACCATCAAACAGTGTTACTCTAACATCAACAACCAGATTTCCTGAAATTACACCTTTCTGCATCGCTTCTACAACGCCTTTATCAACTGCAGGTATGAATTTGCCCGGGATAACACCCCCAACAATTGCATTAACAAACTCAAATCCCTTTCCTCTAGGAAGCGGTTCAATCTTGAAGTGAACATGGCCATATTGGCCTCTTCCTCCCGATTGTTTTTTATGTTTATACTCTACGTCATCAACCTTGCCTTTTATAGTTTCCCGATAAGGAACTTTCGGTTCAGCCAGATCTACCTCTACGCCATATCGCTCTTTCAATATCTTGACAGCCAAACTTAATTGAAGCTCCCCTTGTCCTGAAATGAAGTCCGGAAGCAATCTTATCTTCATCGCCCTTGGCTTTTGGAATTATAGCTGCTCTTATTACCGCTTCAGGAAATTTAATGGGATTGACTATAACTGAAAGATTTTTTGAAGAAAGAGTATTATTGGTATGAGTATCTTTTAATTTTACTACAGCTCCTATATCGCCTGCAACTAAATTTGTAATTTCATTCCGGCTATGACCATTAAGAATTGATAATTGACTTAATCTTTCGCTTTTATCATTATCGGTATTAATTAAATCCATACCGGCGGATATTGAACCGGAGAACACTTTAAATAAAGATAATTCTCCGACATGCTGCTCCGAAACAGTTTTAAATATAAATAAAACCGGTTCAGCGGTTTTATCGGGTATTAAAAGAATTTTATCACCTGAATCTTTTAATAAGACCTCTTCTCCACCTCTGTCGATCGGTGAAGGAAAATATTTTGAAATAAACTCAAGGAAATTATTAATTCCTACCCCCTTAGAACTAGAAATTGCAAAAACGGGTGTCAAATACCGACTGACAATTGCCGTTTTTATACCTTGCTCCAATTCCTTAGTTGATAGAGTACCGTTTTCAAAATACTTATTCATCAATTCTTCGTTTGTTTCCGCAACTTTTTCAATTAATTCGATACGATAATTTTCCGTTTGAGTTGCTAATTCATTAGGGATGTCAATTTCAGTCACTTTTTTACTACCGGCTTCTCCAAAAGAGTAGGCTTTCATCTTCACAACATCTACGATTGTATCAAAATTAGGACCTTCATTTATCGGATATGTAACGACAATTGAATTGGATGAAATTCTTTCCTTTGCTTTTTGAAATGTACTTGTGAAATTTGAGTGTTCATTATCCACTTTGTTTATAATAATTGCAGAAGGTAGATTATATTCTCCCACAAATTTATTAGTATTTTCCGATCCAACTTCAACACCTTCTGCAGATTTTAAGATCATTACGGCTATATCGGAAACTCTCAGAGCAGCTTTTACTTCACCGAGAAAATCGGAGTAGCCGGGTGTATCAAATAAATTAATTTTTGCGTTATTCCATTCCAAATGTAATAGAGAAGTCATTATTGAAATTTGTTTTTCGATCTCATTTGAATTATAATCGGAAACCGTGTTGCCTTCCGAGATTGTTCCAATTCGGTTTATTTCA
>CAJXGP010000438.1 GCA_913053915.1 uncultured Ignavibacteriales bacterium
ATTTTGTCAAAAATTTTCATAATTCTTATTTATACCTTTTTAGACCGGACTCATTTATTCTTAAAAAAGTAAACGAAAAAATCATTAAATTGATTATAAAAGAAAATCCGAAAAAGGTAATTACTCTCGACAGATTATTTAATAACAACGATCGGTTAAAAACCAACACCGCATTGCAAATGAAAGATGCGGGGATAGAGTTTAAGGTGGTATATGAATTATTATTTTACAGATAATGAGATTGCGGAACTAATTTCTGAAAATAAAGTATTATCCAAAACACTAAAGGAAATTTTAACATTTAAAGAGGCTGACGGACATAAAAAAGCTTCTTTTGAAATAGAATATGAAGATGGCAACCAATTTGTAATAATATTGCGACAGAATATTAATAACATAAATGATTTTTCAGCTATTTTAGCATTTCAAGAAAAAGGAAAAAATACATTTTTCAAACTGCGTAGATATAATGGGAAGAGTCATGAACATACTAATAAATTAGAAGGAAATAAGTTTTATGACTTTCATATTCATTATGCAACAGCGCGTTATCAAGATGTAGGATGGAAAGAAGAAAGTTATGCCGAGATTACGGATAGATATTCCGATATTCAAACTGCACTTAACTGTTTATTAAAAGATTGCAATATTGAAATATTACAAAATCCACAGACCGAATTATTTAAGAATTAAATAGATTGTTACCATTATGAATAATACACAAATAGAAATTGAAAATAATTTAAGAGAAAAAGTATCTTCCGAAATATCTCTTTTAGAAGAGGGAATAAATCGCTATCGAGTTTTTACCCCTTTTACTTTTGATGATGGGGATCATTTCTCAATAATATTAAAAAAAATAGGTCCAAATTGGATGTTTACTGATGAAGCCCATACACTAATGCACATGAGTTATGATATGGATATCTCAGCTCTAAGAAAAGGGACTCGTCAAAAGATAATTTCGAATACACTTGAAAACTTTGGTTTAACTGAGTATAATGGAGAACTTATATTCCAAATTGAAAATGAGAATATTGGTAATTCATTTTATAATTATATTCAGGCTCTTACAAAAATAACAGATATATCCTACCTCAATAAGGAGCAGGTTCGCTCAACATTTTACGAAGATTTTAAATCTTTTATTACGGAAACAGTTGATCCCAAAAGAATAACATTAGATTATACTCATCCGGAATATGATAAAGAAAAGAAGTACGTTGTGGACTGCTGTATTAATGGTATGGAGAAACCAATTTTTCTTTTTGCTATTCTAAACGATAGTAAATGTAAAGATGTTATGATTTCAATGTATCAGTTTGAACGTTGGAAATTAAAATATCATTCGGTTTCGATATTTGAAGACCAGGAAACAATTAATAGACGAGTATTAGCTAAATTTAGCGACATAGGAGAAAAACAGTTTTCGTCCTTAGTTTCCAACAAAGAACGAATACGAAACTACATTACGGAATCTGTCGTATAGTGCTAATAATTATTTTAATTATTCAAAAAATGAATAAGAAAATTATAAAGTCGGTTATTGATGCAATTACATTAAACCGTTTATTTAACAATAACGACCAATTAAAAACCAACACCGTATTACAAATGAAAGCTGCCTGCGGCAGGCAACAAGGGATGCGGGATAGAGTTTAAAATTATTTAAGTAAAAATGACTCCTCGAATAGAAAAAAACATAGCAAACATTTACGATTCCATTCGCAGCATTTTGGAGAATTCGCGTAAACGGGTAATCCGGAATGTGAATTTTGAAATGGTTAATGCTTATTGGAAAATTGGCGAGATAATTGTCGAAGAAGAACAGCAAGGAAAAGCACGAGCTGAATATGGAAAATATTTGTTGAAGGAATTATCCGTTAAACTTACAAATGAGTTTGGGAAGGGTTTTACTGAAATTAACTTAAAAAGGATGAGACAATTTTATATTGCATTTCCAAAAGGTACCGCAGTGCGGTACCAATTGGAACCGGAACTTAGAACGGAACTTTCGTGGACTCATTATAGATTGCTGTTGAAAGTTAAAAATAATAAAGCTCGTCTTTGGTATATGAACGAAGCGGCAGATAACGGCTGGAGCACCAGAGTTTTGGAACGTCAGATAAATTCTTTTTATTACGAGCGATTATTAAAGAGCAAAAAGAAAGATTTGCTGAAAAAAGAAGTTGAAGAAAATATTGCGATAGTTTCTCCAGAGAATATTTTGAAGGATCCGTATATTTTGGAATTCCTTGATTTGGATGAAAAAAGCATTTATCGCGAATCCGATTTGGAACAAGAACTAATTGATAAACTACATGAATTTCTACTTGAGTTGGGAAAAGGTTTTAGTTTTGTAGCCCGGCAGAAAAGAATTATTACCGACGATGAAGATTTCTATATTGATTTGGTCTTTTACAATTATATTCTTAAATGTTTTGTATTGATTGACTTAAAAATCGGGAAGTTAACTCACCAGGATATCGGACAAATGGATATGTACGTTCGCTTGTATGAAGATAAATTTAAAATCGAGGGCGATAATCCTACAATAGGAATAATTCTTTGTTCAGATAAAAACGAAACGGTTGTTAAATATTCGGTTCTAAACGAAAGCAAACAAATTTTTGCTTCAAAGTATCAGCTTTATCTTCCTACTGAAGAAGAATTGGCGGAACAGATAAATAAAGAGAAAAATATAATCAGAGAACGGGAAATGAAATATGGAGTAAAAAACAATTGAAACTCCGCTTCGACCCAAATCAACAATTTCAAATAGATGCAATAAATTCTATTGTAAATATATTTGAAGGTCAGCCGTTAAATCAGGGTGATTTCAGCTTTTCATTAAGTTCCGAAAATTACTTGTTCCAAGATGGCGGTGTAGGCAACCGGTTGGAAATAAGCGAGGAACAGATTCTCGAAAATATTAGGGAAATTCAAAAGAAAAATGAACTTGCTGTTTCCGAAAAATTGGACGGTATGCACTTTTCCGTTGAAATGGAAACAGGAACAGGTAA
>CAJXGP010000439.1 GCA_913053915.1 uncultured Ignavibacteriales bacterium
TGAGCCAAAATCAACGTTTTTTGACCCTGATGACCTAACAAGTGTCAAACTGAAGATAAATAAGCTCTGAAACGATAGTTCTTTTCTTTATTCAATTCGCCAGGAAGTTTTATTTTTTCCGATGTACTCATCTACTGTTTTGACATTCATAAAATTCCTTTAATGTTGCACAAAGAAAACTATAAATTCAACCTGCATACTCCAGCTTCTTTTCCTCAGTTTCTATTTCCATTTTATTTCCAATTAGTTCCATAACTTCCTTGCAAAACCTATTTAGAAATTCGAGAATTTTATCCGGTGTTTCAAATTTGTTCCGGATTACCAATCTCATTACTTCTTTTTGTTGATTAAATTTGATAATACTTTTATAGTCATCCATTATAAACCGCATTATTTCGATGAATTGAAACTTATAATAATCTTCTTTTTCTCCTTTGGGAAGAAAGAGAAATATATTTTTTCTCTGAATACTTATTCTTTCAAACAATGCATAAGAAGCGTATAACTTTAGATTCGCCGCAACAATTAATCTCTTCACTATTATAGGCAAAGGACCGAATCTATCTTTAATCTCCTCGACAAGTTCTTCTAATTCATCAATATTATTGATTGAATAAAGTGCGGTATAAAAATTTAATCTATCCATTTGATCCGGGATATATTCTGCCGGAATCCCGATTTCGAAATATGCATCTATTGTAGGTTCGGATCGTACTGTTTGTTTAGGTAAGTCATTTAATACTTCTTTAAACTCTTCATATTTCAATTCCTCAACCGCTTGATTAATTAACTTAACATAAAGATTAAATCCCACATCATTGATAAAACCGGTTTGCTCGGTACCGAGCAAATTGCCGGCACCTCTAATCTCGAGATCGCGCATAGATATATTAAAACCTGATCCGAGCTCTGTAAACTCCTCAATAGCTTGTAATCTTCTAAGAGCCTTCTTGCTTATTCCTTTAAGTGAAGGTACAATAAAATAAGCGAAAGCTTGCCGGTTCGATCTGCCGACGCGACCTCTTAACTGGTGCAGCTCAGCTAACCCAAAATGATCGGCTCTATTTAAAATTATTGTATTTACATTTGGAATATTTATACCTGATTCGATTATTTTAGTTGATACAAGAACATCGAATTTTTTGTTAAGGAAACCGTGAATAACATTTTCAAGCTGCAATGGTTTCATTTGCCCATGTGCAACGGCAATGCGAATATTAGGGATATATTTTTGAATGTATTCGGCAAGTTTGTCAATCGATCGAACTCTGTCATGAACCAAATAAACCTGTCCTCCTCTGTTTATTTCGTTCATTATCCATCCTTTTATCTTGAAAATATCAAATGTAGAAACACGAGTGTAAATCGGTTGTCTGTTAGGAGGCGGAGTAGTAATGACTGAAAGGTCTCGTGCACCGAGAAGTGAAAGGTTAAGAGTTCTCGGAATTGGTGTAGCCGTAAGCGTTAAGGTATCTACATTTAATTTAAGAGCACGTAATTTTTCTTTAGCCATTACTCCAAAACGATGCTCTTCGTCGATTACCAATAAGCCCAGGTCTTTAAATTTAATATCTTTTGAAAGTAGTCTGTGAGTACCAATTACTACATCGATTTTACCTTCTTCCAACTCTTTTAATATTTCCGTTTGGTCTTTCTTGGTTTGGAATCTCGAAAGAGCTGCAATATTAACCGGGAATCGTGAAAGTCTATCCATAAAAGTATTATAGTGCTGCTCAGCTAATATTGTGGTGGGAACAAGTACAGCCGTTTGTTTTCCATTTTGAACCGACTTGAACGCCGCCCGAACTGCAATTTCCGTTTTACCGAAACCTACATCGCCGCAGACAAGCCTATCCATCGGATTTGATGCTTCCATATCCTGCTTCACTTCTTCCGTTACCTTTTCCTGATCCGGTGTATCTTCGTATAAAAATGAAGCTTCCAATTCCTTTTGCCAAATTGTGTCGGGATCAAATTGAAACCCTTTAATAGCCTTCCTCTTTGCATAAAGCTCAATTAATTCTCTCGCAGCTTCTTTAATTTTCTTTTTTGTTCGACGTTTAATTTTTTCCCACACCGGAGATCCTAATGTTGAAAGAGTAGGAGCAAGGTTATCGTTAGACGAATATTTTTTTACAAGATTCAAATAATTTAGATTTACATAAACTACCCCGCCTTCATTGTAAAGTATTTTCATCGACTCCTGATTTACTTCACCAATTTTTATCGTTTCCAAACCTGTATACTTACCTATCCCGTAATTTTCATGTACTACATAATCTCCTCTTTTTATTGAAGCAAATGTTTTTGATTTGGACTTTTTATATTTCCTGGAAGTAATAATTTTGGTTCGGTAAGGTTTATTAAATATTTGATAATCTGTTAATAAGAGAAATCCCTCATCCTTCTGAACAAATCCTTTTTTCACCGGTAAGGTTACAATTTTGACTACACCCATTTCCAAAAGCTCAGACAATTCGAAGTTATATTCGCTTAACAAATCAGCTAATTTTGTCGATTGAAGTTCATTTTCCGAAGTAATTATTATTTTGTATCCCTGTGCAGCATATTCTTTTAGAATATTGAATAAAACTTTAAAATTGGAGTTGATGGTAAGCACATCTGTAAAATTTAAATTTATTCTTCCATTAGACGAAGCCAATTCTTCTTCAATCAACCAGCGTGTATTTTTGTTCGAAGTAAAAATTGATATATCATCATCTTCGTTTTTGGTATTTAGTTCCACACTATTTTGTTCAACCGGCTCAGTATTTTCAATTTTAAAAAATTCTTCAAAATCGGAATCGTTCTCCGTTTTTGTTAGTTCATTTTTTCCCATCCGGGTAATTTCGGATAAATCTCCATCTCGTTTATTCATATTTCTCAACATGAAAGATGAAACTATGAACAGCGGATTATTTAAATAATCAAAAATTTTCTTATTAAAAACAAAATATCCGCCGCTAATAGAATTTCTATTTGTATCCGGTTTTTCATTAAAAGATAATAC
>CAJXGP010000440.1 GCA_913053915.1 uncultured Ignavibacteriales bacterium
AGTTACAAAATGGCGCTACTTAAAGCATGCTCTACTATTCCGGAGCTTTATGAATTTTTGACCGAGGAATATGCAAAAAGAACAACGAATTTTTTGATGATGTATAAAGTCAATAAAAAATATGAAGGGATTTCCTACGATGATTTTAAGAAAAATACCGATAAATTCGCTTTCGGTTTAGCATCATTAGGAATCAAACGATATGATAAAGTTGCTATAATATCAGAGAATCGTCCGGAGTGGGTTTTTTCCGATATGGCTATTTTAGGATTAGGCGCAATAGATGTTCCGATCTATCCCTCTTTAACTGCTTCTTCAACCGAGTTTATACTTAACAATTCCGAATCAAAAGGCGTGATCGTTTCAAATAAATTTCAATTGAATAAAATTTTAAAAATAAAAGATAAATGCAAATATCTAAATTTCATCGTGGTATTTAACGAAATTGACGAAGAGACACAACTTAAAAATTTGTATGTTTTTAAAGACGT
The DNA here is from genome assembly GCA_913053915.1 of uncultured Ignavibacteriales bacterium. Next base: position 492 of record CAJXGP010000440.1, read on the forward strand.
CCAGGAAATGGGAAAAGCTTTGATGGAAAAGCAACCCGAATATTTTAAACAGAGTAGACAAAAAACAAATGGTAATGATCTTTGCACTATCATTTATACTTCAGGGACTACCGGCGAGCCCAAGGGTGTAATGCTTTCTCATAAAAATATTATCTCAAATGTTAATTCAGCGCTGGAAACATTTCCAATAAATGAAAAAGATATTTTCTTATCATTTTTACCTCTTTGTCATATTTTTGAGCGTATGGCGGGTTATTACAGCGCTTTTATATCCGGAAGCACAGTTTGTTATGCTGAAAGCATTGAAGCAGTAGCTCAAAATATGATTGAAGTAAAACCCACTATCATTACAACAGTCCCACGTTTATTCGAGAGAATATACTCGAAAATAATGAAAAATGTTGAAAGCCAATCATCTTCTAAACAGAAAATATTTTATAATGCAGTTGAAACCGGCAAAAAATATGCTTCCGCAAAAAAAGATGGTGATATTCCATTCGGGTTACGAATTAAACACAGTCTAGCGGAAAAACTTGTTTTCAAAAAACTCCAAGAAAAAACAGGCGGTAGATTAAGATTTTTTATTTCTGGTGGAGCTCCTCTTTCCCGCATGCTAGGAGAATTTTTTGAAGCAGTAGGTATTCTTATCATTGAAGGATATGGATTAACGGAAGCTTCCCCGGTACTTGTAGCCAATAAGGTTGATGATTACAAATTCGGAACTGTGGGTAAACCATTCCCCGGAGTAGAAATCAAATTGGCAAAAGACGGGGAAATTTTAGCCCGTGGTCCTAACATAACGCAAGGATATTATAAAAACAAAAAAGAAACCGAAGCAACCTTAAAAGAAGGTTGGCTTCACACCGGCGATATTGGAGTTTTTGACGCTGACGGATTTTTAATTATTACGGATAGAAAGAAACATCTATTTAAAACTTCAGCCGGGAAATATATTGCACCTACTCCGATCGAAAATTTATTCCTTATGAATAAATTTATAGACCAATTTGTTCTTATTGGTGATAAGAGAATGTTTTTAAGCGCACTTATAGTACCCGATTTTGAAGCTCTAAAAGAGTATGCAGATACTCATAAAATTCCCTATTCCGATGTTAAAGAACTGGTTAAAAATGAAGAAATATATAACTTGGTAAAAAATGAAATGTCTAAAATTCAAAAAAAATTAGCTAATTATGAAAAGGTTAGAAAGTTTGTTTTGCTTGATAAACCCTTTAGCCTGGAATCAGGCGAAATTACACCAAGCTTAAAGGTGAGAAGGCAATATGTAGAAGAGAGATATCATGCTTTGATAGAAGAAATGTACCAAGGAATGTAAAGACCGGAAGTTATTATCGACACAAAAAACAACAATAAACCCCGGTTAATCAGGCAATTAAAATTAGAATAAACTGCTTGATTACCCCAATGATAAATGATATCATTAAAAATTAGAGCTTCTGCAAAATAAACGTTCTGTCATTTCGAACCCGTTTTGGGTGAGAAATCTTCTGATTATTGCATATATTAAGAGATTTCTCCCTTCGGTCGAAATGACAAATCGTTCAAATGTCTTATTTTGCAGAAACTCTATTAAAAAGTATAACTTGTAAGATTTGTTGGGAATAATATTCAATTTACTGGGATTATCAATTTAATTATTTTTCAATATTTCCAGCATAGAGTTATGAATTAATCCATTGCAAGCCAGAACCTTTTTGGAATAAATATCTATTTCATTCCCATCAAAATCCGTCACTAGTCCACCGGCTTCTTCTACAATCAGTTTCCCGGCACATATATCCCATGGATGCAGATATACTTCCCAGAAACCATCGTAAACACCTTTGGCAACATAGCAAAAATCTATTGCAGCCGATCCTAATCTCCTTACAGCACGAGATTTCAATAGAAACGCCTTAAATTTTTCTATTGCATTTTCAGGATTTTCGGAAATATTATATGGAAATCCGGTGGCCAAAACACTATGAGCCAATTTATCATTTGAATTAACATCAATCTTTTTAGAATTTGCAAAAGCTCCGCTCCCCACTTCCGCACTATAAAGAATATTTTGCATTACATCAAAGACGACTCCAATAATGGTTTTTCCATTTTTTTGCAGGCCGATAGAGATCGAGAAAATGGGTAAGCCATGTGCAAAATTTGTAGTACCGTCCAAAGGGTCGACAACCCAAAAATATTCAGAACTATTTTTTAGAATACCACTTTCTTCAGCTAAAATACCATGTGCAGGGTATTTTTTCCTTATAAAATCAGTAATGAATTTTTCAGAAGCTTTATCTATTTGGGTCACCAAATTCGATTCATTTGATTTATATTCAATTCTCAAATTAGAGCCGAATCCTTCTTTTACAATATTACCTGCTTCTTTTGCAACTTTAATTACGTCATCAATCATTTATTTTCCCATATTATTAAAAGTATAAAGCGATATATAAACCGCTAACAATATTGATTTAAATTATATTTTAAAAATAGTTGTTTTATTTTTTTGCACC
>CAJXGP010000441.1 GCA_913053915.1 uncultured Ignavibacteriales bacterium
GCACTTTGTTCGTACTGTGAAAAGGAAAATTGTGAAAAGAAAAAAAGAACTGTTAATATTAGTGCATTTAAATATTTCATTTTATTATTTTATAAGTTTTGAGCGACCAAATGTAGCTAAAAAATATTTTAATGTTAAAATGGAAAAACCGAATACCATTGAAGACGGCATCAAAATATCTTTGGAATCAGCTTGAAATTTATAAAATTTACAAAAATTAAAAGGGAATATTAAATGAGCATCCAAAGTGAAATAAAAAGGGTTACAACTAAAACATTAGCCCTGCTGAAAAAAAAAGGAATTAAAATTTCAGCGTTGACGGCATACGATTTCATACAAAAGCCGTTACTAAAGGGGTAAAGCGGGCAATGATAGTTGTCGATTTGCCATTTATGTCGTATCAGTTAAGTATTGATGAAGGTTTCCGGAATGCAGGGCGTATAATGAAAGAAACGTCTGCAGGAGCGGTAAAATTGGAAGGTGGAATCCGGGTTGCTGATACAATAAGGAAAATTACCGAAGAAGGTATTCCTGTAATGGGGCATATCGGTTTAACCCCTCAAAGTATTCATCAATTTGGAAGTTATAGAGAAAGAGGACGCGATAAAGCGGAAGCAGAGGAAATTCTCAATGATGCTAAGGCTGTTGAACATGCCGGCGCTTTTGCGATTGTTCTTGAAAAGATACCTGCTTCTCTAGCCAAACAAATTACCGAGTTGGTTAAAATCCCTACAATAGGAATAGGCGCAGGAGTGTTTTGTGATGGACAGATTTTGGTTACTCATGATATGCTGGGGCTAAATGTAGATTTTCATCCCCGGTTCGTAAGAAATTATGCCGAACTTGCCGAAGTTATCCATATTTCTGTTAATAACTATATAGATGATGTTAAACAAATGAAATTTCCATCCGAAGATGAAAGTTACTAATCTCTATTTCCCCTAATATTTTAATTTTGATATTATGCGTTTGGTCAGATTAATTTTAATAATAATTTTATTTGTAGATGTAAACCTTTTTGCTTTCGGTAAGATTAATTCCGAGCGATTTCTTAATGGTGCTATTGTTACGGCAATTAAAGGTGAAAATAATTATATATGGATTTCAACTTACGGCTCGGGAATTTTTCGTTATTCAAAGAGAGACGGTTCATGGTTCAATTTTTCTACTAAGAAAGGAAATTCGGAAAATGATTATTTTTATTCATTAGCTGTCAGTAATCGTTATCTTTGGGCAGGGACTGTTGACGGGTTATATACTTACGATTTTAGGACAAAACATTGGACAATAAGAAAGTTTGCTCTCGGCGGTATGATGGGTAATTGGATCCGAACGCTGTTATATGATCCTTCGCAGAATGTTTTATGGATAGGAAGATTTGAAAATCTTACCAAGCTTGATGTAAAAAAAAGGAAATATACTGACCATGTACTAACGCGCAATATGGATACTAAAACCAATGACATTAAAACTATTGCTCTCGACGGCGATAGCCTAATTTGGTTCGGTACGGAAGGCGGAGTGTTTAAATTTAATAAAAAGTTTAGTATTAATAATAATAAAGCGTGGGGATTTATTTCCAACCATAACGGCGGCTTTTTGGATGAAGGTAAAGATGTATCTGTAACCGGAATTCTTTTTGACAGAAAATATATTTGGTTTGGTACGGATGAATTTATAACTCAGCAAGATCCGACTTTTAACGTGGGTGGTCTCTATAAATTTAATAGAAGGCATACTTGGATAAGATTTTCCAAAAAAAACGGACTTCCTGCAAACGGAATATATTGCATGGCTCGAACCGGTAATCAGATCTGGGTAAGCACCTATTCATTCGACAGTAAAAACAAACAGCAATATGGTAAAGGAATAGTTTTAATTAACAGGTTAAATGGTAACATCAGAAGGATAGATTTGGATCAAATTAACATCAAATCTTCAAATATTACGGCAATGTACTTCGACGGCGAAAATATGTGGTTGGGTACTGATGACGGATTAACCAAAATCGTTTTGGAAAATCCTCTTGCTGTTTGGGGTGGAAAGAAATAATGTTTCAGCAGAAATAAAAGCCGAAAACAAACTTAAACTTAACCGGTTAAAAAATTATTTCACTGTTTTTATATATAAATTTAATGAATCGTCATTTATAAAATTTGCAGAGCTTATAATTTAACTATTAAATTTATTTTCATATTTACTAATATATAGCAGCACAATAATGATTAAGATTTCAGAAAAAAAATTAAATTCATTGAAGAAAAAATTTGGAGAATTAAAAATTGCAGTTATTGGAGATATGATGCTCGACTGTTATTTCTGGGGAGATGTGAAAAGAATTTCACCGGAGGCTCCGGTTCCTGTTGTTGAGGTCGAAAATGAATTTTATAGATTTGGCGGAGCTGCTAATGTTGCATTAAATATTCTAACCTTAGGCAGTCGTCCAGTTCCAATAGGAATTATCGGATACGATAATTATGGTACAATATTTTCTTCGTTGATAAACGAAAACGGTATAACGGATGATGGGATTATTGTAGATGAATCCAGACCTACTACCGCAAAAACAAGGGTGATTGCCGATAATCAGCATGTAGTCAGAATAGATAAAGAAAGCAAAAAATACCTCGATAGAGAAATTCAAAATAAAATATTAAACTATCTGGAAAACGTAATTGAAGAACTGGATGGAATCATTCTTCAAGATTATAATAAGGGTGTGCTTACTCCTTCATTGATTAATAAAGTGATTGCACTTGCTAATAAGCGTCATGTGTTGATTACCGTTGATCCGAAATTCAATAATTTTTTTTCGTATAAGAATATAACTGTATTTAAACCGAATAGAAAAGAAGCTGAAGATGTTTTAGGAATGAAAATAAAAAGTGATGAGGATATAAGAATTGCGGGTAATAAAATTTTAAGAAGATTGAATGCAAAAAATGTCCTGCTTACTTTGGGTGAGGAAGGTATTGCTATTTTTGAAAAAAATAAACCTGAAAGAAGAATG
>CAJXGP010000442.1 GCA_913053915.1 uncultured Ignavibacteriales bacterium
AGACCAAAATGGTAATCTCTTTTTTCTGCATCTTCTTGAGCAGCTCCCAGAACTCCTTTCGCGAAACGGCATCCACGCCGGTGGTAGGCTCGTCCAGGATGAGCAACCGCGGTTTGTGAATGAGGGCACACGACAGAGCCAGCTTCTGCTTCATTCCGCCCGACAAAGCGCCGGCCCGCCGGTTTTTGAAAGGAGCAATTTGTTCGTAAACATCTTTGATGAGGTCGTAATTTTCCTTTATGTTTGTGCCGAATAGCTGCGCATAAAACTGCAAATTTTCTTCCACGGTAAGATCCATGTACAAAGAAAAACGTCCCGGCATATAGCCGGTTATTTTCCTGATTTCTTTGTAATCGTTTACCACATCCCATTGGTCAATACTCACCGTGCCACTATCGGCCAGGATTAAGCTGGTCAGAATACGGAAGAGTGTTGTCTTGCCGGCGCCATCAGGACCGATAAAGCCAAACAGCTCGTTAGGATGAATGCTTAGGCTTATATCTTTCAGTGCATCAGCCTTTTCGTAAGACCTGACTATGTTTTTTATGTTGACGAATACGGACATAACACTCCTTTTTTCCTTGTTTTTGTTTTAAGGAAATGAATAAACTAATTATTTGTAAACGAAACTAATCAGGCCACCGGCTATCTGTCCTGAGGAGATATCAACCGGCTATTTTTTGACTCTGGTCCAATAGACCGTTCTTCCCAACAGGCTGAAGCCAATGTAGCCCCTGATTTTTAGCAGGTCTTTGTTGTTATTGTCGGGAAATTTCATGTAGCAACTGTAGGTTTTTCCTTTTTTAGGATCATAAATTGTTCCGTTTTCCCATTCATCTTTACCATCAAAAACAAAGTTTTTCAATAATTTCATTCCCATAACGGGTCTGTTTTGCAATGCCGGATCTTCGTTTTTGTCATCCACTTTTGGTTTTCCCGTGATACTGTCATTAGGTGTTTCCAACCAGATGATTTTACCAAAATACTTATCTCCATCTTTGTAAATTTCCACATGGGAATCCTTGTCCTGAGTGAGCCAGACGCCTACAATGTCGTTGGCTTTAACATCCTGTGCCTGCACGTTTGTAAAAGGGTTCAACATGAAACCCAGCAGTACAATTGCAATACTTGTAATTTTCATCGCTAATTAATTTTAATGAATAAATATTTATTGCGAACCATCTTGATTCATTGCATAAAAGTAATTAATTTTTAAAATAAAAATATTTGTGATTCTCAGAATTCAATTTTCTTTTTTATACCGGTAAATAAATTAACTGAGTCTAACAGGGGACTTCACGAAACATACAGAGGAATTGAAATTTTTAACGGGAACAGCGGCAAAAGAATTTCAAGGGGAAAACCAAAGGCAAAAGTAAAACCTCTGAGGTTTTTGAAACTTCAGAGGTTTATGAAGACTGAATTATTAGATTCTTCAAAGGTTTCTATTAATTAGATGAATGAACTTTTTTCTAATGTTGGTGATGATGTTCTGAAGACCCTTCTTCATCGGTGTATTTTTCCGGTTTTTCATCGAATTGCATTTTACAATGAGAAGAACAGAAATAATAAGTTTTTCCTTTATACTCACTCTTATGAGATGCTTCGGACTCATTAACTTGCATACCGCAAACTAGATCTTTTGACATGATTTTAACTCCTAATAGTTATTAATAATATATATATTGTTTAAAGATTACGCAAATATAATCTTCCTTTTTATTGAGCAATAAATATGCCATAGAAAAATACTAAAAATCCGGTTAAAAACGGCTGATTACAGCAAACTGAATTTTAGACAACTTTTAAATTATTTAAAACTCCGATTAGATAATTCTACATATACGGTATAAATTAAAGCCCATATATATTGTCAGTTAAATCTTTGTTTTTTCCCGTAAAGAAAACGGGTTTGCAAAGAAATTAATGCGAAATAATATTTTGATGTGCTGTTGATTAAAATTGACCTCGTTAGATAATCATAATAAGTTTTTATCATTTGCTAAAATAATGTATCTAATCAGGGTTGACCTAATTTCTAATTGGTCTAATTACTTAGAAAATGAACAATTGTAATGCTTAATTTGGATTATTCATTTCATTCAATTAGCTTTTTTAAATTTTTCGTTAGACCTTTAATTCAATTTATTTAAATCTTGCAATTTTTTCAATTATCTAATTGTTGTATTTCTCAATTTTTACTCTCTTTTTTTTACTTTTGCTGAAACGACTAATGAAAATTCCTTCCGATCAATTATGTCGTTCTATATTAAAAACTATTATGAAGTTTAGTTCGATCTCATCCAGCCTATTCCGAGCTTTTGCAGAGTTGAAGATAAAATTACAAAGTAATTAGTAAGTATCAATATCCCTACAATTATTAAGAATACGCCCGAAATTATCTCAATCAAATGCATATATTTTCTCATCTTTTTAGAAGCCGCCAAAAATGAATTTAAAGCTAATGATGTAATAAAAAATGGGATTCCAAGACCAAGCGAATATGCTGCCAACAATTCAACTCCATGGCTAACGGTTCCGGTTGAACCGGCATAAAATAAAATAGTCCCAAGTATGGGACCAACACATGCCGTCCAACTAATTGCAAAACCACTTCCTACTAAAAACGAACCGAATAAACCCGGAGGTTTTTTTGCAAATTCGAACTTTATATTTTTATTTAAAAATTTAAATTTGAACAGACCTATTATATAAAATCCAAAAAATATAATAATAATCCCGCCAATCCAACGTAAAGTACTTTGATATTCTCTTAATACATTCCCTAAAGAACTTGCAGCAGCTCCCAACAAAATAAATACTGCTGAAAATCCCGCAATAAATAAAAGAGAATGTTTAACCGTTGTCATCTTTACCCCGCTTCCTGTCAAATCCTTAAAAGTCAGACCTGTAATATAGGAAAGATATGAAGGGACGAGAGGCAGAACACAAGGAGCAATAAAAGACAAAAACCCGGCTGTAAATGCAATTAATAATGAAAC
>CAJXGP010000443.1 GCA_913053915.1 uncultured Ignavibacteriales bacterium
GGTTACCGACGCAGCACCAGGACGCGTGGATTCACCGCCGATATCAATAATATCAGCACCCTGGTCAAGCATCAGTAGCGCATGTTCAACCGCTTGCTTTCGATCAATGTATAAACCGCCGTCAGAAAAAGAATTGGGCGTCGTATTAAGAACACCCATGATCAATGGCAATGGTTTTTCCAATAGCTTATGCAATGGAGTATCCAGCATTTTTTGTTATTGCTAAGTATTTAGATTTTTAGCGACTATAAAATAAAAAACCGGTAGTTCTTCTACCGGTTTTTAGTTCAACAACCTATCAGTAAAAACAGCTTACTCTAATGCTGAAGGCGACTAGTGCTCGCCAGCAGGATCACCTATCGGGGTTTTACCCGAACCTTTCGCTCGGTCATCGGTAGAATCTGGCTTGGAAGAATCACTAGCATCATCATCCCATCCTTCTGGCGGTTGTGGTGGTTTTCCTGCCATAATATCGTCAATCTGAGAAGAATCGATCGTCTCATATTTCATTAACGACTCAGCCATCAGGTGCAAACTACTCATATTTTCCTTTAATAGGGTTTCATTTTTAATCCATGGAAATATCCATTCTTTATTTTTGTCGGAAGCTCTACCAAAAAAACAATAACTACCGTCAGTTTGAATGTTATCTTTAAGCGATTCCCAATTATTATGGGTCTTATTTATTCTGTCTTTAAATCGTAAACAAACAAGTAAATAATCCAACTCAGGAAAGTGTCGCTTAAATTTCTGATATTCAGTATCTATTTTACCGCCTGGAGAAATCATTTTTGGATTTCCCCATTTTTTTAATTCTATAACACCTAAAGCCTGTTCTCTTTCGACAATACTTACGTAAGGATTTATGCTTTTAATAAATTCAGTCTGTTGCGTGGTCTTTTTGGCTATTATTATATCAAATTGAGAAGAGAAATATCTTTCATCTTTTATTTGCCCTTTAAAAAAACATAAATTTGGTAAATCTTCTCTTAAGAACTTTATTAAAATATCTTCGTAAAGTGAGCCGTTTATTCCTTTGTGCCTTAATCCTTCGTGATATACTCTTTCGGAAAATTCAACAATTCCTAATTGCCTTAAATTATATTTACCTGTAAACATTTTCTTTTATTCAATGATTTAATTCTAAATTAGTAAGAGGTATTTTATTGAAATGAAGCTGGGTCGAATTTAATTTCAGTCATGTTATTTTCCAAAAGCCAGCCTCGTGCATCTAATTCGTTAATCACTTCACTTAAACTCTCTCTTTTTGCATTTGGGTCAACTTTCATTACATAATTCCATAATTCAGTTTTCTTTATATTTAATCGACCTTTATCAGATTGAATTCTACCATATTTCATTACTTTTTCAAGAAGTTCATTAGGTCCGAGCATATTTTACGTTTTTAAGTTTAATATCTAAATTTTGATTGAACGGTTGTTTTTCAAATGTTGCACAACGTGTGCGGGTATGGAACGTGCCGCAATTTCCAACGTAAATTTTTCTATAAAGTTTAAATCTTTTATTTTACCGTTATCTTTCTTGTAAGCCGTGATTTGCGGCATGGGCTATACCCTGCTGTTGGGGGCATGTGCTTTAAATTCATTATTCTTTGAATAGCTGACCTTGGCCATAATCTTTTTTATGTTCATTATAAGTATTGTTTCAAAAGTTTTTGAAGTTCCGTCTTGTCGGGTAAATATAGTTTGTATTCATTGGGAAAGATTTGTTTATTGTCTTTTGGTAAGGTGTACTCTATAACAAAGTCATCTTTTTCTTTGCATAGAATTATTCCTATTGTTTGATTTTCATTTTCAGTTTTAATTTCTCTATCGTAATAGTTTACATACATCTGCATTTGTCCTATGTCTTGATGCTTTAACTTTCCTATTTTTAAGTCTATGAGCACAAAACAACGAAGCAGGCGATTATAAAAAACCAAATCTATATAAAAGTGTTCTGTTCCTGAAGAGATACGCTGTTGGCGTGCCACAAATGTAAACCCTTTGCCTAATTCTAATAAAAATTCTCCGAGATTGTTGATTATGGCTGTTTCCAATTCATTTTCCGAATATGAACTGTCTTGTTTTATGTTTAAGAATTCAAGAACCAATGGGTCTTTTAACAGGTCTTGTTCGGTACTTATAATTTGCCCTTTTTCAGACAATTCTTTTACCGCTTTTCTATCCTTGCTTAAAACCAGTCTTTCAAAAAGAGATGAGTTTATTTGTCTGTCCAACTCCCTCTCTGACCACTTATTTTCCGCTGTTTCTATAATGTAGAAGCTCCTTTCGTCTTTATTCTTTATGCTTAAAAGTCTGACGAAATGGGACCATGTAAGATGGGCGATGGATGTAATCAATTTTTCGCTAAACAAATTTATATCTTTCTTTTCTGATTTTGCAAAAGGTGTCTGCAATTTTTGATTGTCAGATTTTGCAAACACTGTCTGCAAAATTGGGAACTCAATATAAAACTGTTTCATATAGTAAAGGTTTCGCCAAGAATATCCTTTACCAAACCTACTTGTCAAGTCTAACGATAAACGTTTTAATAATTGGGTGCCGTACACAGCTCTATCTTTCCCGCCTTGTTCGTATTCGACAATGAATTGACCAATATACCAATAAGTAACAATCATCGTATTATTGATGGTTTTTACGATATTATTTTTAGCATTAGACAATAGTTGAGAAATGACGGAAAACAAATTATCGTACTGCCGTAATTCTGGTTTTTTTGATGGCATAAAATCTATTTTTCAATTTCTATCAAAAATACAATAAATTCCTATAGTGAATAATAAAACAAACCTGCTTGATTTCAGGTTTCCTTCTGATTTCTTTTGAATAGTAATCAATTTTCTATACGTGACGAATGCTCTTTGTGTGATTTCTCTCGCATTACCCCCAACGGTTTGGCTATGCGTAGTGCGGGATTTTGAAACTCCACATTTTCAATTTATCACTAATTTTATTCATTGCTATAATGTTCA